>CAMOMF010000089.1 GCA_946619625.1 uncultured Bacteroidales bacterium | reverse complement strand
CTTTGCAAGTTAGTTGCCTTATATCATAATAATATCATAATAATAACATAATAATAACATAATAATATCCTAATAAGGGTTGCTATCAAGTAGCGTTCCCAACAGCGAGTACCGCACGCCGTCACGGATGATGATGACTTGCCCGTTTTCCAGCACTTTGCGTACGTTAGTCTGTGCATCGGTTCTCTCCAAAGCAGAAGGTGTTTCCACTACGATGGTTACCACCTGGCTCGGTTCGGTGAGTGTAGCATCCGCTACTGCTTTTACTCGTAAGAAATAGGTGCCGGGTTCAACGCCGGAGAAAGTATGACAATAGATAGTATTATCCACCCTTGCGGATTTGGTCAATCGTGCAGGGAAAGACATTGAGGTAGACATCTCCACGCGGAAACCGGAAGAGGGCTGTTCTTGCCAACAAACCTCGACCTGAGTACTGCGTATAGTGTCTCCATCAGCAGGACTGATGAGCAGGGGCACAGGCACCTCTTGTGCTTCGGTACGGAAACGATGTATAGCGGAGTAGGCAGTCACACCAGCAAAGGAGACCTGCGCACGCACATAGTAGAAAGTAGAGGCGAGCAAGGTATTCGCCGGTACTGTTACCCGCGGTGCGTTTTCTTCCGCCGTATAGACTATATCTTTCTGTGCAAAAGTAGAAGTCTTGGAGAACTCAAACTTATAGATAGCCGAGGCATCAGCAACAGTATCGCAGACGGCAGTAAGTTCCCTTGAGCAATCACGTTCTTCGTCATGTGGATAAAGCAACTTAAAGAAACTGCATACAAAGGAACGACTCTGTGAGACAGCGTCTCTGCAGTTAGCGGCACGCGTTAGCACCCGCCAATAGTATGTCTGCCCGGCAGCGAACCACTGCACATTATCCGTAAAGAAACAAGTATCTGTTGTTTCCATTTCATAGTCGAGTGAGGAGAAATCCGGTTGCTTGGAGAATTGAATAAAGTAGGAGTCAGCGCCGGTTACTTTGTTCCATGAGAGCCATGTCGGCAGCAAGGGTGTTGCTCCGTCTTCGGGATAAGCTAACGTAGTAGCGGTAGCATCTCCAATAGAAGTATTACCATACCAGCGTGCAGGGTATTCGTTGCCATAGCGGTCCAGCACGCTAACGGCAAATTTGACATTACCCTCAGAAAGACTGATTTCGAAGGAGTTGGTATAAACAACAGCCCGAACATATTCTGCACGAGCAAACACTCCCTCGGAGTTGACAGAATCCATTGGTACGCGATAGACCACATAACGCAGATTCTCTTGAGGAGCATCCCATGTCAGATAAAATTTGTTACCGACAGATAGGTAACGGATGTTGCTCACAAAGAGAGTGGTATCCTGCTTGAGCCACCACATCTGCGGTACCACAGCGGGCTGCGGGCTGATGACATCATGGAAATGGCGGAAGAAATGACTGTTATTCAGCACGGTGGTCAGGGAGTACCAACAACTGCCGGGTGCTCCGAGCCTATCATAGGCACGATCAAGTTCCATTTGCTTACCCATCTCTTCTTGAATGGTGGCACTACTCCCCTTACTTCCTAAAGACTGAGAGATATACACGTGTCGTCCAAAGTGCGATGCCATCTTGCTCCACCAATTGGATAGTACATCGTAGTCATTACCCGATCCAATAGGCCAATAGCACTGAGGTGCCATGTAGTCAATCAACTTCTGGTCGTACCACGCCAAGGGGTCGGAGTAGATCCCATTGTACTGCCAGTCGGAGCCGACAGGGCACGGCTCGACCCCATATACCGGTGCAGATGTGTTCGCTTTGCCCGCAATCCCCGCAGGACCGATGCCGAAATGAACGTAAGGCTTGACAGCCCGAATGGTGTCACGGACCATACGCACCATGTCGTTGACCTGTGCCCGTCGCCAGTCAGCACGACTCATACCGCCTCCGGTTGCTTGATAATAGGTATCATCGTACGAGTTCTTATAGTCCGTTTGATAGAAATAGTCATCAAAGATGACACCGTCCACATCGTAGTGTTCCACCAAGTCTGCCACCACAGCGGCTATACGCGTCTTCACCTCAGGCAAGCAAGGATTGAGGATGTACAATCCGCCACAATTGGCCAACCACTCAGGATGAGTATTAGCATAGTCAGTAGGCAAATTACCAAAGGTGGCTTCCGAGGAACTATAACGATAAGGGTTCATCCATGCATGC
This sequence comes from uncultured Bacteroidales bacterium, assembly GCA_946619625.1. Classification (GTDB taxonomy): domain Bacteria; phylum Bacteroidota; class Bacteroidia; order Bacteroidales; family Paludibacteraceae; genus Colicola. Next base: position 16,263 of record CAMOMF010000089.1, on the reverse strand, counting down.
ACCTCGATCCCCTTGCTATGTGCATAATCCACCAACACCCCGAGCGGGTCATACGAAGGCACTCCTCCGCGTACGCCGGTGAGGTATGTACTCCACGGCTCGTAGGCGGAATTATACATCGCATCGCAGAACCCGCGCACCTGAAAGAACACTGCGTTCATATTGGCAACAGCCAACGAATCCACGATAGCCTTGAGCTCAGCTTGCTGCTGCAATGCTTTTTCCGCACTACCCCAAGAAGTGGGCCAGTCAATTGCCCATACGGTTGTAAGCCATGAAGCGCGGAACTCACGCTTAGGCTGCGCGTTAAGTGCACAAGGAGCAAATAGCCAATAGCAAAGACTCACACTCAGGAAAATATGTAAAATCTTCCGTTTCATTTAGAATAGTTTAGCCTTTGTAGGATTAACAACCAAACCATAGATTGAGGGTCCTTCCAGAACGGTCTCAATCTTGTTAGTTTCCGGATTATATCGGTACAGGCCGGTAGGTGCATTAGTCGGGTCGTTCTTGCTGTTACGGAACCCGAAATAAACACAACCGGTGTTTTCATCCAAAGCCAACTGGCAGATTGCCACCGGTTCGGAAGATGTGCCTTCCACTGAAGCAGGCGAGCCGGAGATATTCGCCTCAAAGCCCAAGCCAGCGTCGCTGAGAATCTTGTACGGTGCCAAATTCGCTTTGGTTGAACCAATAGCGTTCAGTTCGTCCATTGTGCAAGCATAGAAACCGGCATATCCCTCGTCCCATAGAGTAAAATAGAACTTACCCTGTTTCTTGTCGTAAGCATATGACTTGGGGTGCATACCTTCCACCGCAATTCCCTCTTTTGGTACGTTGGTATCATCGCCTTGCGCAATAGCCGCCGGCAAAATCTCGGAATCAGTAAAGCGGAAAATACCATACCCATTGTAGAACTTACACCAGTTCCAAACACCATCAATCTTGCCAAAGCAACCGCCTATAGAGCCGAAAGACCATCCGTTGTTATAATAACCTAATGTGGTGTGCTGCACATGGTATGGGAAATCGTTCTTGTTGTATAGCGCGTTGCGGGTGTTGATTGGCACAGAAATAATGCCTGTATTACGATTGGCAAAATAGAGCACGTCGTCCTCAATATAGCCATAGAATGGGTCATCGAAAGCAGCCTGTCCGGCATTGGTAATCATGGTCTCCACCTTGGTACCGTCCTTACTGATAACAGAAATCTTGCCGTCACCCAGCACACCGTCCTCGTCGTTGACGTAATAGAACTGTTTACCACAATCCAGCACGTATAGCGACGAGTCTTTGAAGAGCAGGTTGAAGGGGTGCTGACCGGAGGAGAGTCCCAGGTCGAATGGAGCCACCACCATGTCAGCGGGTTTGGCGGTGTCAGGCACCAGTTTGAGCGCCATGATATGTCCGCCCTGAACGGCATAGTACAATGTAGGAACTTCCTGATTGAAGCCCACTTGCACGTTGGCAGTACCTTCCTCCAACGTTCTGCCGTTCATCTTCACTTGCAAACGCACCGTCTGAGAACCCACATTGCTGAAAATCAGGTCACCCGGCAGGCGGTCAGTACAAGTGGTGATTAGTTCGCCATTAGCATTCTTCGTACCGGCAGGGAGTGTCCAAAGGTACTCCAACGGGTAGTTCTGCGGATTGGGCACTTCCAGCGAGAAAGACACTTTGGAGGTATTCACCTCACAAATGCCGCCCTCTATAGGGTTGATGGTTAGCAACGGCTTGATGTCGGATATCATGATGACCTGGCTCTTCTTCTTGTCGCCAATGGTCAGAGTCACCTTGTAGGTGCCGGCTACTTCATAGAAATGCTCCGCTTCATCACCGGTAACAAGCGCCTCTTTTCCGTCACCGAAGTCCCAAGTGGGTGTACCCGCGGTGCTCTCGGGCGAGGTATTGACAAATGTTATCACGGAGCCTACATAGTAGTCCAACGCATACTCACCTTCGATATGATAGGTAAAGGACACAGCGTCCCGAGGCAGTTCTTCCTCCTTAGGAACGTTGTCATAGCAACTAACGGCAAGCAACGGCAGTGCCGCGAGCATCAGTAGATTAAAAATATTCCTTTTCATAAGCCTCATATCTTTAGTTGATTGCTATTTCTTTTGATTGTGTAGCCGAATAGACGCCACGCACGTCGTACACTCTCATGATGGCATTGATTGAGTATGAACGGCTGTACTCTACATCATAATAGCCGTTGGCTGCGTTCTCCACCAGCATGCGGAAATCCACTTTGTTCCAATAGTACTCCATCGAGTCGGTCACCCATTGGAGGGTATTGCCCTCGGCATCCTGCTTGAAGTGATAGACATAGATACCTTCACCCTGGTTCTTGTCCTCGGTGGAATCGGTGTATTGCATAAAGTCGTCCATCAGCCCCATACCGATGTACATCTTACGGTAGTCGGCATACTGCATACGGCTGTGCACCGCCTCTTTGAACGCCTCCATATAGCCTTCGCCGAAATAGTTGACCATCTTGGTGGAGTCAAACTCTTCGGGGTGACTCCATACGAACGGTGCCAATGTGCCGCTGACTGGGAATGAGCCGGTGAATGCAAAAGCGTGCAATGAGTCACTCCAATACTCCTCAAGGTGCGGATACTCCTTTATGAGTTGCGACACACGTTTTTGTGCTTTTACATTGCTGGAAAGCGAGTAACTGAATGTGCTCGTCCACGGGCAAGTTACGGTCTGTTCGATTGTCTCCTCGATATCGTACCATACCTCGGAGTGGTCTATCTCGCTTACCGATGAGTAGTACTGCGCCGTAAACTCCATGCTTCCGCCGGCAGTAACCGCAGCACTGGCAATCTCCCAATACGCCTCCGGTCCGACTTGACCCGTGATAGTGTCATCGTCGAAGAAATCGTGTTTTGCACAGGATGCCGTGGCAAGAACCATTGCCGACAGCATCAATATTTTGGTTGTTAGTTTCATATCTTTTATCATTATTCGCAATTCTTATACGCGCGTATAATACATAAGGTGATATAGCAGATTTTGACTTTTCCCCTTATTACATCCATGTAGTCGGGTCGTTGCATATAGCCTTTCCGCTGGTATTATGCGCCCAGATAAGACGGCGCTTCAGCACGCGGTAGTCCAACACTTTCTCGCCAGCAGCGTTCGTAGTGTAGTAACCGATACGGTCCAACTCACCTTTGTTGTACTTGGTCTCGGTCTCGGTGTCTGCATTCAGACGGTTAATCCATGCGTTCGGCGACAACTCGGCGTTCACACCATAGTCATCGGCATTGCACCAATATGGCTCGTACAGATTATATGGACGGCGCAGGGAATACTCCATCGAGAAATTGACCGAGTCGGTAGCAAACGTAGCATTACGTCCATTATGTACGTGCTGCACAGTATATACATAAGTATTGTCGTATTGGATACCATTGGTCTTCGAACTATAGTTGTAGCGACGCAGGTCCGTCCACTGCTCTGGCTGCAAGTACATAGCCACATATTTTTGTTGCATCAAATCAGCAATGGTGAAATCGGCGGCACCTGACAACTTGATATTGAAGAAACGACGGTACTGCTTGCGCGCATTATTGCTCACGATAGCAGCTTCATATATGCCGTAGCGCTCCATATTCTTAACGGTAGCTTCAACGGTGGTATTGTAAGCACCGGTAATATCGCCTGCCCAATACTGCGCCTCTGCCTTGATAAACATCAGTTCCTCTGTAGTAATCAGTGCTATATAACCGTTGTTCTGCGTATAAGGATTGGTCATACCCTCTGTTCCGAATAAGTCAGGATAATAGGTCACCTTCATTGAGTTGTCCATACCTATATTACTCTCCAAGTGGCGGATGAGTTTCGGACCACCCGTCATAGAACGGGGACTCATTATCTGCGCTGCTCGCGGATCAAGGGCGTAGCCACGAGTTGCTTGGTAAAAGTTATCATAGCACCCCAAGATAGCGTGTGCAAAGAACGTAGTCGGGATGGAAGATGCCAGACGATTACCACGGCTTTCCCACGAGTTGATGACCGGTGCATACGGTCCCCACGGGCAATTCTGCTCAGTCTTGCCGCCGTCATAGTGGTAAAGGGGCTCCTCCCAGTCGGGGTCGTTCAGTACTTCGTCCACCATCGTGACAATCTGTTGGCAAACAGCAGGCGTGTTGTCCCAGTTGGGCAATTTTCTCAACCACAGACGGCACCGCAGCGCCTTCGCGTACAAGCCCCACTTGTAGATATCACCACCATAGATACGGTCCATCTTTTTCGATATAGGCAGGTTGGTCTTGCATTTGGTCCAATTGGTATCGGCATACAGCGCCACCAACGAATCCGCCTCCCTGAACATCCAATCATACACCTCCTGCTGGCTGTCGTACTTGGGCGATGTAGCCAAATAAGCCTGCGAGCGGGGCATGTCACCGAAAGCGTCTGTAGTGAACAGCGTTGAGCCCAACATGATTGTACGACCAATCAGCACGGCATTACGGTTGCCCGCTTCGGTGGCGATCTGGTTCATTTTGTTGATGTTGGCGCCCAGGTCATAGAAATGGCGGCGCCACATCGGGTGACGGTTAACCCCCAGAAACTCCCAGCCTTGGCTGTATGGATAACTACCCGTCTGGCTCTTCCCGCCCGTGGTCAGCGCCTGCGACAGATACACGCCGTACTCCGCATGGTCGTAGCAGAGTTGTGCGGCATAGAAACAGGCGGTAGGAATAGCCTGGTCCACCGTGATTGTGATAGCAGCATCCTGACTGGTGTTCACGTCCAGGAATTTATCGCAACTCGTCATCAGCAACATTCCTGCTACCAACGGCAATATATAAAGTACTTTCTTCATAATCATACCTCCTTTTGTTTAGAATGTAGCCGAAAGGCTGATGTTATAGCTTCGTGTGTTCGGAATAGGACTATTATCAATACCTGCCGAACCTGTACCGTTAGCCGATACCGAGGCGTTGCACACAGGGTCGGTGCCGGTGTACTTGGTCAACAGGAACACGTTGTTGCAGGTAAAGTTCAGTTTCAGGTCTTTCAGCACTTTCTGCTTTTGCATGAATGGCAGTTTGCAGAAATCGTAGCCCAGCGTCACGTAACTCAAACGGATATACGAGCCGTCCTCGATGAAGTTGGTCGAAACCTGATAGAAATAGTTGATAATAGTCGTGTAGTCCAGCGTAATAGGACTGGTATTAGGCTCGTAATAAACATTACCCTCGGCATCTTTCTGCTCCGTCACACCCTTGAAAACCACCTGGCGGCCACGGTACTGCTCCAGCATCTTGCTGTTACCGTTCGAGATAAGGTTTCTGCCCGTCACGTTCAGCACATCACCGCCATAACGACCGTCAAACAGGAAACCGAACTGAACGCCATACACGCTCATGTTGCTCGACAAGCCCATATTGAACTTCGCCTCACGGTTACCTATCATGATGTTCTTGTTCGGATCAATCTTCGGATAGCCGTGCTCGTCAACGATAACCTGACCATCTGAATTACGCAGATAGTCCTTACCGGTCAAAGCCGTGGTACTTCCGCCCATATAGGCTGAAGTGAACACATCGCCGTACTGAACACCGGTAATCTCACTCACGCTCTCCGGCAGACTCACTACTGTACCGCGGTTCAAACCGAAGTTCAAGCCCATCGTCCAGGTGAAATTCTTCTTACGGATAATATCTTGGTCCAGCGTAAACTCGACACCCTGGTTGCGGATGGCACCCTCGTTGCGGGTCTGCAGGATGTAACCCGATGACGGCGACACGCGCACCGTCACTATCTGGTTGTCCACTTTCGTGCTGTAGTAGGCTACGTCCAAACGCGTTCTGTTGTCGAAGAAACGGATATCCGTACCCACCTCCCACGAATACGACATCTCAGGTGCCAACTCCAGCGATGCCGAAGATGCCGTCGGATCGATTCCGTAACCGCCGTCAGGATATGTACCGAACTGCTTGTAGCGGCGGTCATACAGGTACGCGGGGGCGTCCTTACCTACAACCGCGTAGTTACCGCGAATCTTCCAATAACTGAACCAGTTCTTCTTCGTGTCATTCAACCCCGGAATCAACTCACTCAGGGTCACACCCGCCGTCACGGACGGATAGAAGAATGGGTTCTTGTTGATGGTGGACGACCAGTCCCAACGACCCGTCACCGAGATGGACGCCAAGCCCTTGTAATCGCCACGGATTTCACCGAAGTAACCAAACGTACGCTTGCCCGAGTGGCTGGCGGTACGATCTGCCAAATACACTTCGTTCGGGTTGGTGTTCGCAAGGCTGTACGTGCCCGGAATAATGAAGTCCACACCATAGTTGCTCATCGAGAAACCCTGACGGATCTTCATTTCCGTACCTGCCATCAGGTCAATAGAAAAATCCTTAGGTAACTCTACCTTATAACTTACGTTCGCGCCCGCGGTAAACAATTGGCTGCGACCCGATGAAGCACTGAACGAACCCAAGTCCGACTTGCTCATATTCGTAATATCGTCACTCGTCAGCACCGTGTTATATGGATACTCGTTGGTCATGTAGTCTATGTACTGCTGGTAGGCGGCCAACTCTGCGGCACTCGCGTCCTCTGCAGGCTTGGGCACTACGTCTATCACGTAACTGTCGTCCCAGCGCGGTACACGGTAACTCTCCGAAGTACTCGAACTCGTATCATAGCTTACACGACCCACTATCTGCAGGTTCTTCACCGGCTTGAAAGTCACGCTGCCGTTGATCACATTACGCATACTACGCGCCGTGCCGTTGTCATGATAAATCGAGTACAACGGACTGTACGTCGAGTTATATTTCTTCGAATCCGCCAGGTACAGGAAGCGCGGATAGCCGTTCGCCTCTTCATATTTGGTGATATCGTCCGTAATTGGCCATGCATATGCACTCGTCACGCCCGAAGTGGAACGGCTCTTCGTGTCGGTAAAGTTGATACCTACACTCATCGTCACCCACTTGGCAGGAGTGAAACTGGCTTTAATCAAACCGCCGAACTTCTGCTTGTAGTCCTCAGGAACAACACCGTCAGCCTTGCTCCAGTTGAACGAGGCATACGCCGTGAACTTGTCCGTACCGCCGTTCACCGAGAAATCATACTTGTGGTAGAAGCCCGTCTTCAGGAAGTTTCCGATATTGTCATAGGTCTGCTCGCCCGGATTCAACATCGGACCCCAGCCGCCGCTCGTCTTCTCACGATAGAAGCCCTGCGAACCAGGGGCATACGTGTGTTGCAACTCCGGCACACGCGTCGGGGTGTCCCACTGCCAACTGCCACTGGCTTTCACCTGCACCTTGCCTACCTGACCCTGTTTGGTCGTAATCATAATCACACCATTGGCTGCGTCCTGACCATACAAAGCTGCTGCTCCTGCGCGTTTCAGCGCCGTCACACTCTCTATATCCGTCGGGTTGATATCTGCCGCAGCAGTACCGCCGCCGCTGATAGGCATACCGTCCATAATGAACAACGGCTCATTGTTCTGCGAGGTGTTGATGGACGCTATACCGCGAACGATAATCTGACTCCCCGCATTAGGCGAACCCGAACCCGTTGTCACGCTCAAACCCGCCACTTTGCCTTGCAATGCGTTCACAAAGTTGGCGCTGTGACTCTCCGTCAGATTTTCCGACGAAATGTTCTGAACGGCAAAGTTCATTCGTTTCTTCTCCTGAACCACACCCATCGCGGTCACTACCACCTCCTGAACGGCAATGGCATCCGTGGACAGCACCACATCGTGCTGTTTACCACTCACCTTGAAGGTCTTCGTTTTCATTCCGACGTAACTGATTTCCAGCGTAGCATTGTCTTCCACCGTTATGGTGTATCGCCCGTCGAAGTCAGTTATCGTACCGTTGCTCGTCCCCTTCTCAAGAACCGACGCACCTATTACCGGCTCGCCGTCTTCCTGAGAAGTAACTACACCTGACACGGTTATCGACGCCCTACTAAGGACGCTCACCAATATACCGGCAATCAGCAGTAATACTTTCCTCATGACTTAGTATTTAAAGTTTTTAGTTTGTTCTTTTTCTTCTTTCACAGGGATTTTCCCTGCTTATGTGCTCCTGCTCTTGCAGAAACCGGCATGGAAACTGATACTACATTTCCAGAAACCTGCACGGAAACTGACTTGTTCCTCAACTCGCCGATTTCCCCTATCAGGTTGTTTTTCAAACAAATGTTTCATGCACGCGCACACACTCGTATGAAAAACGGTGCAAAGTTACTAAAAAAAACGTCAAAAACCAAATTTTTCCGTATGTTATACAACATATTTCGCATTTTCTCGCCTTTCTTAGTCCCTTTTCCCCCTTATTTTCTCGCTCTCCCCGCGCTTTATCAGGCCACACTTCCTCCCTCAAACACGTTTTCCCTGCACTTTTTCAGGCCATTTTTCTGCCTTCATACATACATTTCCAACGCTTTTTCGGGTCATTTTTCCGTCTTCGAACGCACAAATACTATATTATACTATGTAATATACTTCATTAGTGCCCGAAAACACTTTTATCGCTACCTGGTGAGGGGAGCTCCATACTCTCCTCATAACCTCTCCCGATTATCTTTTGTCAACCATGTGCACCCGATAATTCAGTCTCCCTATTGTCTCAGTGTTCCTCCTTGTACGCATCCACGGCTTTCTTCACACTGCCATGCAGCAGCAACAGGTGCTTGGCCTGCTCGTACTCCAACCCCAGTTCTTCCACTATCATACGGGTTCCGCGGTCCACCAACTTGGCATTCGACAACTGCATGTTTACCATCTTGTTGCCTTGCACGCGACCCATTTTGATCATCGTGGTCGTGGTTATCATGTTGCAGATTAGTTTCTGCGCAGTACCGCTCTTCAGGCGGGTCGAACCTGTCACAAACTCAGGACCCACTATCGCCTCAATGGCAATATCCGCCTCCTTCGAAACCGGAGCGTCTGGGTTCATCGAGATACTTGCCGTCAGGATGCCGTTCTCACGGGCATGGCGCAACGCACCTATCACATACGGAGTCGTCCCCGATGCCGCTATTCCTATCACAGTGTCCAACTTGTTGACCCCGTGCTCCTGCAACTCTTTCCAACTCTTCTCAGGGTCGTCCTCCGCTTTCTCCACAGGATTACGCAAAGCCGTGTCACCACCCGCTATCAGACCCACTACAAAAGTGGGCGGCATACCAAAAGTAGGCGGTATTTCCGACGCATCCAGCACACCCAAACGGCCGCTGGTTCCCGCGCCCATATAGAATATACGCCCGCCTTTCTTCATGCGCGGAACAATCTGTTCCACCAACTTGGTTATCTGCGGAATGGCTGCCTTCACCGCAAGAGGCACTTTCTGATCCTCTTCATTCATTTCTATCAGCAGTTCCTCCACTGACTTCTTGTCCAAATCGTCATGCAAAGACGCTTGTTCTGTTATCTTTGAAAACATGATATTATATCAGATTTACAAATTGACTAATTTACAAATTGGCATAGTACTCTTTCATTCCCTCCATGGGACTTTGCAGAATCTTGCCCAGTTCAAAGCCGTTGTCTTTCATCACTTTGGCAAGAATATCCTTGTAGTAGTATGCCACCGAGCCTACAAAACCTACCGGCACTTTCGGGTACTGGGGAAGAATACGCTTTACGAAATACGCAAAATGGTCGTAAACCAACTGATAGATTAATGGATTGTCAATGTTTGCCGAGCAGAACTTCGAGAACTGAGCCAAGTACCTGTTCGGGAACGGTTTACGATACACGTTCTCAATTATTTCCGCCGCACTCGTATTGTACTCTGACAAGAACTTCTCCTTCAGTTCATCCGACAATTGATTCTTCAGCAGGTCCGACACCAAACGCTTGCCTAACACTGCACCCGAGCCTTCATCGCCCAGAATAAACCCTAACGCAGGCACGTTCTTCACTATCTCACCATTCTCAAAATAGCAACTGTTCGCACCCGTTCCCAAGATGCACGCCACACCGGCGCCCTTGCCTACCAAACTGATAGCCGCACCTACCATGTCGCTCTGAACCACCACTTCTTTCGCTTTCTTGAAGCATCCGCGGATAGCGTCCTCTACATACGGAGCCTTTTCTGCCGTGCATCCCGCACCGTAGAAATACACCGCCTCTATCGGACCTACCCACATCAAGTGAGCCAACTGCGGAAGAAGTTGATTGGAAATACTGTTTTTCATGGCATCCGACGTCTGAAAAAACGGATTGATACCATCGGTAAAGAATTCTGAACTCTGACCGTTCCCGGCCATCAAGCACCAATGTGTCTTAGTGCTTCCACTGTCTGCTATTAGTATCATATTTCTTTAATTAGTGTGTGTGCACATGTTTAGCAAGTTTTGACATGTCTATTTTACAGCCCAACTGCATTTCGGACTGCAAAGTTAGTAAAAAATATCCAAACCACCAAAAATTTTCCCACTTTTTACCGCTTTTTTTGAAAAAAACAACCAAAAATGCACTTTTTTTTGAACAAAAAGACGCAAACGTTTGCAAATTTCAAAAAAAAGTTGTAACTTTGCACCGCTTTTCGGTTAAACCTTATCGAAAAGCACCTCTTGCCCGAGTATTGTGCTTTACGACGACAAGCAAGGAACAAAGAAATTGTGTTTGTTGATTATTGCGCGGCTTTTGAATGCACACATCTGCCGCATCGATCCTGACCTCCCCCCTTCGGAAAAAACGCATCTCGGCTAATCGCCGGATGCGGGTCAGGAGTTTTGAATATTAATTTTTAACACAATATGACCAAAAACATCAATTGCTTTATTCCCTTTCGGGACGAAGCACAAATAAAACAAACTGTCGAGAACCTGAAAAAACAGGATCTTGTCAATGAAGTCTTCTTCCTCAAAGGAGACCTGCGCTCCACAGCGAACATGCGCTTTATCGCTGAGAACGCCAACACTCCCTATACCCTCATCTACACCAAGTACACCACCCTCTCCTTCGTACTCTTCGCGCTTGAGCGCATGGAGGCACTTATAGAAGACACGCGCGCGGACATGGTGTATTCCGACCATTTCAACCAAACCGGCGACACACGTGTCAATGCACCTGTCATTGACTACCAGTTGGGCGCCCTACGCGACGACTTCGACTTCGGTTCCGTCCTCTTCTACCGCTCTTCCGCGCTCAAGGACGCTGTCGCACGCATGGACCACGACTACCAATTCGCCGGACTCTATGACCTGCGGCTCAAGGTAAGTCAAAAAGGCGCTATCGAGCATATCAACGAATACCTCTACTACGATGTCGAACTCGACACCCGCAAATCCGGAGAAAAACTCTTCGACTACGTGGACCCGAAGAACCGCGCCGTGCAAATAGAAATGGAACAGGCGGTTACGCAGCACCTCAAGGATATTAACGGATACCTCGCACCTCATTTCAAGGACGTTGACATGACTCCCGCAGGCTTTGAGTATGAAGCCTCTGTTGTCATTCCCTGCAAGAATCGCGTACGCACCGTCGGCGATGCCATCAAGAGTGCCCTCAGCCAAAAGGTGGACCCCAAATACAAATACAACGTCATCGTGGTGGACGACAACTCCGAAGATGGCTCTGTCGATGTCATCAAGAGTTTTCTCCCCAACGACAAGCTTATCTATATAGCACAAGACAAGACTTGGCACGCCATTGGTGGCAACTGGAACGTGGCGCTTCACCATCCCAAGTGCGGCAAGTTCGCTATTCAACTTGATTCCGATGACACCTACTTCGACGAGAACACCGTACAGAAGTTCATCGATGCTTTCCACGAGCAAAACTGCGCCATGGTCGTGGGCACGTACCGCATGACCGACTTCGACGGCAACACTCTTCCTCCCGGAGTAATCGACCACAAGGAGTGGACACCCGACAACGGACGCAACAACGCCCTCCGTATCAACGGACTCGGCGCACCCCGCGCTTTCTACGTACCTATGCTCCGGCAAATCAATTTCCCCACCACCAAGTACGGCGAGGACTATGCGGTCGGACTCCGCGTCAGCCGCGAGTACCAGATTGGACGTATCTACGACGTGGTTTATAACTGCCGCCGTTGGGACGACAACTCCGACGCGAACTGCGACCTCATAGCCATGAACAACAACAATTTCTATAAGGATCGCATCCGCACGTGGGAACTCAAGGCACGTATCCAAATGAACGAAAAAGCCTGACCAACAAGCACTTTATCAACATGTCGCAGCTTGCCTCAAAGATAGAAAGCATGTACGACCACGAGCTCTCGCTTGATGGTCGTGCTGCTTTTCAGTATAGTCTGCTGCGCTCCGTCCTCCGCAAGGACCTCACTATCGGCGATTTCCCTGCCGTCCTGTTCTTCAACCCGGGGCGGGTACACTCTGTCATGGCGGACGTCTCCGACGAGACCCTCGCACACCGGCAGTGTTTCCTCTGTCCCGAAGGACTTGAGGACAAGCAGCAGACCTACCTCTTCGGCAAGGGTGTTCAGCCTGAACAGGCGCACTACGATGGCACGTACGCCATTCGCGTCAACCCTTTCCCTATCTTTGCCCCGCATTTCACGCTCTCGTCCGTTCAACACGAGCCCCAACAGATTGCAGGGCACTACAACGACATGCTGCGGTTCACCACCGACCTGCCCGAATACACGGTTTTCTACAACGGCGCACGCTGCGGAGCCTCTGCGCCTGATCATATGCATTTTCAGGCAATCCGCACCGGCAACCTCCCTCTGCAGGTCTATGTGGACACCCACCGCCGTCTGCCGGACTTCTGTCCCTCCGCGCGATGGATTCAGGCGGACAACATACAGGACATGCACGCCCGCTCCTTTGCGCTCGTGGAAGAGTTCTCCCGCATAGTACAGCCACCCACCTGCCCGCAGGCACTGCCACCCAGACCCGACAAGGCGGATTTCAATATCATCAGTTGGTATAACGGGCAGTACAACACCGTCGTCCTCTTCCGCCGCCAATCACGTCCCGCCTGTTTCTTCGCCGAAAAGCCCGAAGAACGCATCCTCATCAGCCCGGGAGCGGTAGAGATGTGCGGTGTAGCCATTGTTTCCACCGCGGAAGACTTCCACCGCCTCACACCGGACAAATTCAAACAGATTATTACTGAAGTAAGCATCACGGCACAAGAGAACCATAACATGACCATAAGATAACCATAAGATAACCATAACATGACCATAAGATAACCTGAAGCGATTAAGCCGCACCGAGGAGCGTCCTGTGGACGGTACGAGGAGTAAGTGCGGCGCGCAAGTTCACAAAGTAAACATACAACACAATATAATATGAGCACTCGTTCCCAGTACCCCCTCTCTGTCGGCATTTTGCTCGAACAGCCTGTCATACGTTTCGCACTGCGTAACGCCTTCAACTGCAACAATGGCAATTCCTATCAAGGTGAACTGTCCGCAATCTGCCACAATGGCAAAATACTCTTCGATGGCAATCTCTACGACGAACTGACGTTCACCGCAGAAGCCGGCACGTTCCTCATACACGATGTTATCATTGGTGTTAATTTCCATTGGCAACGACGCGAGGATCAGGTCTTCGAAGGAAACCTCCGTCTTATTGTTGAAAACGACAAACTGACTGCCGTCAACCTCATCGGTGTGGAAGATTACCTCACTTCCGTCATCTCATCAGAGATGTCCGCCACCTCCTCGCTCGAACTACTCAAGGCGCACGCCGTCACCAGCCGTTCATGGGTGCTCTCTCCCATTCTGCGGGGGATAAACAACACTGAGACCGTCAAAGGGGAAAACACACCCGAACGGCACATCGTCTGGTACGAACGCGACGACCACCGCCATTTCGATGTTTGCGCCGACGACCACTGCCAGCGCTATCAGGGCATTACCCGCCTCAGTGCCGCCAAGGAGAACGTCCGAAAGGCGATTGAGGCTACTTGGGGATTGGTGATAAAGGACGAAAACGGCGAGGTCTGTGACGCACGTTTCTACAAAGCATGCGGTGGAGCTACCGAACTGTTCGAAAACGCGTGGGCAAACACCCACTTCTCCTACCTCGAACCCGTTCGCGACGACACGGACCACACTCTGCCCGACCTCACCGTCGAGGAAAACGCTATTCAGTGGATACGCACCGCCCCCAAAGCGTTCTGTAACACCCGCGATGCACGCATCCTCAGCCAGGTACTCAACAACTATGACCAGGAAACCACCGATTTCTACCGCTGGAAAGTGACGTACTCTCAGGAAGAACTCTCCGACATCATACGTTCTCGCTCAGGTATTGACTTCGGCACTATTACCGACCTTATCCCCGTACGGCGCGGACCCAGCGGACGTATCATCGAACTACGTATTGTCGGCTCCAAGAAAACGCTCCTCGTGGGTAAAGAACTCGAGATCCGCAAATGGCTCAGCAAGAGTCATCTCTACTCTTCCGCTTTCATCATAGACAAACAGGACGGCAAGTTCATCCTCACCGGTGCAGGCTGGGGACACGGGGTCGGACTTTGTCAGATAGGCGCCGCCGTAATGGCAGACAGGGGCTACCCCTACGAGCAAATACTCGCTCATTACTTCCCCGGCAGTAAACTCGAAGAACTATAACACCTATTGGACCCTATTAGACTAATCAGACCTATCAGCTAATTAGACCAGTATGAGAAAAATCCTCTTCTTGCTCCTTGCTCTTTGCACCTTGCTCCTTGTCTCATGCCCCGCCTCCGCCCAGTACCGCAACACCGGTACCTACGTCACGGTTCGGCTCACACCGGATCATGCCAATTGGACGTATCGTTGCAAAGAGGACGTGCGCCTCGAACTGCAGGTCATCCGCCACAATGTAGCCGTTCCGGACGTGATGGTCAATTGGTCTTGGGGCTACGAGCAACAGACTGCACTACTGAAAGATTCCACCTATATCGGCAAATCCGGCATGGCTTCTGTCCGCCTCAAAGGAGGCAAGCAGCCTGGTTTCATGACTTTCACTGCCAACGTTCACATCAATGGCGAGCAGTACACCAACTACATAAACCTCGCCTTCGAACCGCTTCGTATTCAACCTACAACCACATTGCCCGAGGATTTCATGCCCTGGTGGCAGGCGGAACTGAAGAAAGCGGAACAGGTGCCTCTGTTGCCCGTGTTCAAACACGAACCCGAGATGTCCAATGGCAAGGCGGACGTCTATATGGTACATTTCCAGAACCACAAAGCCGGCAGTTATATTTACGGCATGCTCACCGTACCCAAAACGCCCGGCAGACACCCCGCAGTCATAGAGTACCCCGGAGCCGGCATACATAAGTTCCAAGGCGGCAACCACACATGGGCGGACTCCGGCATCGTCTGCCTGCAAATAGGCATTCACGGCATTCCCTTGGATCTGCCCGCCGAGGTCTATCAGAACCTCACTAACGGAGGGTTGGCGAACTACGCCTACTTGGGTGCCGAGCATCGCGACAATTACTACTACCGCCGCGTCTATCTCGGTGCCTGCAAGGCGGTGGATTTCTTGAGGTCACTCGACTATGTGGACAGCACCCGTATAGGGGTTTATGGCGGTTCACAGGGCGGACTGCTCTCACTCGTCGTCGCTGCACTCAAACCTGAGGTGCGTTGCGTCTCTGCCGCCTACCCCGCCATGTGCGAGACTGCCGGCTCACGATTCGACAGAGCCGAAGGATGGCCCCGACTCTTCGTCTGGCGAAAAGGGATGGATACACCCGCTATACGCGAAGTGATACAGTATTTCGATGCTGTCAATTTCGCCCGATACGTCACACAGGATATTCTCTTCCTGCAAGGCTACAACGACCACGTCTGTATGCCCACCACCACCTTCTCCGCCTTCAACGTCATTCCCATTGGAAAGAAAGAACTCCTCACGCCCTTCGATTGCTCCCACTGGCTATATCCCGAACAAATCAACTATCGACGGGAGTGGTTGTGCCGGCACTTGAAATACTGAAAACAATTTACGCAAAAACACTCGCTGAAAGGCACTTTTAAGCGGAAAAATGAGCAAAAAACATGTTTTTGAACATAAAAAGCACATTTTTTTCACTTTTTTCTTGCACATATAAAAAAAAAGTTGTACCTTTGCACTCGCTTTCGGAAGAAAGCCTCCAATGGGGTTCCCCAACACAACTTGTTGTGGAGGGGAGGAGCAAGCCCCAAGTCGCTTAAGTGACGCTGTAGCGAAGCGGAAGTGTCAATCTGTGCGACCTCGGTGGCGAAGCGATGCTTAATGGTGTAATGGTAGCACTACAGATTCTGGTTCTGTCTG
>CAMOMF010000088.1 GCA_946619625.1 uncultured Bacteroidales bacterium | reverse complement strand
TCCGTTGCTTCTATCCCGCCTGAGTCCGGAGTGGGTGAGAGACAGTCAGTTGTATGTGCCCAAGGTGGACCTGAGGGGGCACGGACTGATTTTGCTAAAATCGTGTATTGTACTGAGTAGTTGGGTTTTTGCCTATATTTCGCTGCAGCACCTGCCGCTGTCTGTTGTCAGTCCGATGCAGGCGACCCGCCCCATGTGGACGCTGGTTGGAGCGATGCTGATATTCGGTGAGCGGCTAAACGGCTGGCAGTGGTTGGGAGTGGTATTGGCGATGGGTAGCGTCTTTGCCGTTTCCTTCAAGAAGCATCCGAACATACACCTCCACAACAACGTCAAGGCGCAAATTATTGACAATCGATACTATATCTGCTTGGCATTGGCGATACTGATAGGCTCTTGCTCGGGGCTGTATGACAAATACATGATGAGGAACTACGACCACAATGCCGTTCAGGTTTATTACACGCTGTATCAAGCCATTATCATGGTTGTATATTGGCTTGCGACAAGAAGCCTCCATCAGGCAGGAAGTGTCCATTCCACCCCGACCAGTTCCGCACTTTCCATCCAGACGGGTGAGCGCGCGACACGGATGTCCCTCCTGCCCATTGCTTTCATCAGTATCTTCCTGGTTATAAGCGACAATGTCTATATGTTGGCCTTGCAGGATCCTGACTCGCTGATAGCCGTTGTGAGCACTATTCGCCGCGGCGGAGCGGTGATAGGTTTTGCGTACGGCCTGCTGTTCCTGCATGAACCTGAGCCGAAGAAAAAGATCATCTGCATGGTGGGAATCATGCTGGGTCTGACCTGCCTTGCCTTGGGTTCCTGCTAAGATTGCAGAAGTACAGGACAACAGAAAAAGAGTGCGAACACTCAAGTAACACTTGGATATTCGCACTCTTTTTGTTGCGGTGAGGGGGGGATTCGAACCCCCGGTACGGTTACCCGTACGTCAGTTTAGCAAACTGGTGGTTTCAGCCACTCACCCACCTCACCTTCGCGTTCGCGTCCCTCGCACACTGACTGAGTCTTCCGCCTGACGGCTCCGGCCTCATTAAAGTGCTCGGGCGCTTCGCTCTCCCCAAAAACCAGGGGGTTTTCGGGGGCCCCAATTGAGGGGTGGTTTTGGGTTCGATGTTGTCAAACCAACTGCTTTTCCCAAAAGCGGCTGCAAAGGTACTGCTTTTTTTTGATATGACCAAATGTTTTGTGAACTTTTTTGCAGAAAAAGTGCATTTTTTGCCAAAAAAGGGCAGATTATTGCATTTTTCCGGTCAAAAAAGAGCATAATAGTGTATTTTTTGGAGCAAGAGCGTTCCTACCGTCTGTCCAGTTCGCGCATCATATCATCGAAATTGGACTGGAAAGTGAATGTCTCGCGAAGCCGGTAGTAATGTTGCGGGTCGGTGCAATAGTAGAAAGCATAGGTGAGGAACTTCTTGCGATTGTCATCGAAACTGAACTTTTGCGCCATCACGGCAAGGTCGTCGCAACAGAAATGTCCCAGACATACACACAGGCAGGCAATGTCAAGTTTCTTGTCATCGAAAGACTGCTCGTCAAGTACCTTGAGAACCATCTGCATCTGCTCGCGGGTGGCACCATTGCGGTGATGCCGTACCGGTTGGGAGTACTGCCCATGATGCGGGTTGGCATGCCACCGGGGCTGTGCCGAAAGGGTGAGTGCCGAGAATGCCAAGAGGGCGATGAAGAAAAAACGTTTCATGTATAATACGGAATTTTGGTTTCTAAAACGAGTGCAAAGGTACAAGTTTTTTGGAATATATGCAAATGTTTTGGCAAAAATTGCACTTTTTATGCTGAAAAATTTGCAAATTCCAGAAAAAAGCAGTAACTTTGCAGCCGTTTTTGTGCTCGCGCGTACACGTGAGTGTGGGTAGATTATGTTCAGATATTTTGCTCACGCTTCGGAGAAGGTATAGAGGAGGTATAGAGAAGGTAAGCAGAGGGTAAGCAGACCGTAAGGAAAATGTTTAACAAATTTTGAGCACAAAATACCACAAAAACGACTGTAGTAAAGCAATAAATCAAAAAAACAATTTGCAACCGTAAAAAGACGATAAAAAAAACCGTAATAAGACTACAAAAAAAATAAAATAAAAACTAATTTATGAACAAAGTAATCAAACTGACAAAAGGTTTGGACATTCCGTTGGAAGGACGGGCGGCAGAGGAACTGAAAAGCGTTTCCCGTCCGGAGATTTATTCGGTGTGTCCGGATCATTACGCCGGAATCAAGCCAAAGTTACTGGTGAAAGAAGGCGATGTCGTAAAGGCGGGCAGTCCGCTGTTTTGCGACAAGAAGTTTGCCCAGATGAACTTTGCATCCCCGGTAAGCGGAAAGGTGGTAGCCATCAACCGCGGCGAGCGGCGCAAGGTGTTGTCAATAGACATTGAGGCAGACTCGGTTATTTCGTACGAGAAGTACGAAGTGTCGGTGAAGAGCGGAGAGGACGTCAAGTCGTTGCTGCAGCAAGCGGGAGTGTGGAGTTATCTGAGCCAGCGCCCTTACGCCTGCATAGCCGACCCGACGAAAGCGCCGAAAGCCATTTGGATTTCGTCGTTCGACTCGGCTCCGTTGGCACCGAACTATGAGTGGATTATGAAGGGGCACGAATCGACGTTGCAGGCAGCAGTGAACGCACTGAGCCTGATCGCACCGGTGCACATAGGTGTACGGTACGGTGCAGCAGCGACGGACTGGCGTCTGCTAAAGAACTGCACGCTGCATGAGTTCTGCGGTCCCCACCCTGCCGGTAATGCAGGTGTGCAAATCAACCACGTCATGCCGGTGAACAAAGGTGAGACCGTGTATGTGGTACGTCCGCAAGACTTGCTGATTATCGGTCGCTTGATGCAGAAAGGCATAGTGGATATGTCGCGTCTGGTAGCCTTGACCGGTCCGCTGGCAGTGGAGAAAGCGTATTACAAAGTGCTTCCTGGCATGAGCGTAAGTGCCATCCTGAAGAGCAATGTACTGGGCGGCGAGAGTGTCCGCCTGGTAGAAGGCAATGTGTTGAGCGGTCACCAAGTGGCGCTTGACGAGATCATCGAGCCGCAGTGCGACCAACTGACCGTCATTCCCGAGGGATTGGAAGCGCGCGACTTCATGGGTTGGATTATGCCGCGCTTTGGCAATTTCTCTGCCAACAACGCTGTTATGGGCAAATGGCTCGCCAAACTGGGCAGGAAAGATTTCAGTTTCGACGCACGTCTTCTTGGAGGGCGTCGCGCCATCATTGCCAGCGGCGAGTACGACAAAGTGTTCCCGATGGACATTTATCCAGAGTACCTGATAAAGGCCATGATAGCCGGCAACCTGGACCGCATGGAGGCGCTGGGAGCCTATGAGGTCGCCCCTGAGGACTTTGCGTTATGTGAATATGTATGTACGTCAAAAATGCCGCTGCAAGCCATTGTACGTCAGGCACTTGACAATATGAAAAACGAATTGGAGTAGGCTATGTTTAACAAACTATACGACATTTCAGAGAAACTTCGTCCGCACTTTGAAGAGGGCGGCAAGTTGCATGCGTTCTGGTCGCTGTACGATGGTTTTGCCACGTTCTTGTTCACACCGAACACGACCGCCAAGCGCATCGGAGTGCAGGTTCACGACGCCAACGACTCGAAGCGCACCATGATTATGGTAGTGCTGGCGCTGGTTCCTGCCATGCTCTTCGGTATGTACAATGTTGGTTATCAGCACTTCCTTGCTACGGGCGGGGATGCAGGCTTTTGGGCTACGTTTGCCTTCGGTCTGCTGGCAGTGCTGCCATACATCATAGTATCATACCTGGTAGGCCTCGGTATTGAGTTCACAGTGGCTCAGTGGAAACACGAAGAAATAGCCGAGGGCTTTCTGGTTACGGGTTTCATTATCCCGCTGATAGTACCCATCAACACGCCGCTTTGGATGGTGGCAGTGGCGACTGCTTTTGCTGTGATTTTTGCGAAGGAAGTGTTCGGCGGTACAGGTTATAATATCTTCAATGTGGCATTGATTACCCGCGCATTCCTTTTCTTTGCGTACCCGACGCACATGACGGGCGACAAGGCGTTTGTCCGCACCGAGGGAACTTGGGGCTGGGACAACGGTCAGGCATTGGTGGACGGTTTCTCGGGTGCCACGCCGTTGGGACAAGTGGCAGTTGCCACCGACCCGTCTGTTCAGTTGGTGAACACGCTGGGTGAGCCTATCGGTTTCTGGGATGCTTTCTGCGGATTGATTCCCGGCTCGGTAGGTGAGACAAGCGTTATCGCTATTCTGCTGGGCGCATGCCTACTGCTGATGACGGGTGTTGCCAGTTGGAAGACCATGACGGCCGTCTTTGCCGGAGGTGCGCTGACCGCCCTGCTGTTCAACATCGGCGGTGTGGATACAGCCGCAGCGAATATGCCGTGGTACATGCACTTGGTAACCGGCGGATTCTGCTTCGGAGCCGTGTTCATGGCAACCGACCCTGTCACTTCGGCTCGTACCGAATGCGGCAAGTGGATATACGGTCTGCTGATAGGCTGCATGGCGATTGTCATCCGCGTGCTCAATCCGGGCTACCCCGAGGGCATGATGCTGGCGATTCTGTTAGGTAACTGCTTTGCTCCGCTCATCGACTGGTGCGTGGTACAATCGAATATTAACATGCGTGCAAAACGCGCTACAATCAAATAATTATCAGTATGGCAAAGATTAATACAGACAGCAATGTTTATACCATTGTCTACGCTACGGTATTGGTAATTATCGTAGCAGTATTGCTGGCAGTGGTCAACGCCGCCCTGAAACCCCGTCAGGAAGCCAACGTAGCACTTGACCAAAAGAAGCAGATTCTGGCTTCGCTGAACGAGCGCAATTTAGGTGACAAGAAGTCGGAGGAGACCTACGAGGCGATTGTATCGGAGGCTCAGTTGGGCGACCTTACTTTCTACATCGCGCGCAAAGACGGCGAGCATTTTATCCTTCCCGTCCACGGTGCAGGTTTGTGGGGCGGCATCTGGGGCTATATTGCTCTGAATGCGGACAAGAGCACCATTTATGGCACCTATTTCGACCACGAAAGCGAGACGCCGGGTCTGGGTGGTGAGATCAAGACGGAAGCCTTCCAGAACCAGTTCATCGGCAAACATATATTGGATGCAGACGGCAAGTTTGTGGGCGTAGGTATCATGAAAGCCGGTCAGACCGCCGAAGGTATGGATCAGGTGGACGCAATCAGCGGTGCCACCATCACCTCAAAGGGTGTGGAGACCATGATTCTGACGTCTATTCAGTCCTTCGCTGAGGCTGGCTTCTTTGACGATGC
Source organism: uncultured Bacteroidales bacterium (assembly GCA_946619625.1). Lineage (GTDB taxonomy): Bacteria > Bacteroidota > Bacteroidia > Bacteroidales > Paludibacteraceae > Colicola. Next base: position 2,288 of record CAMOMF010000088.1, on the reverse strand, counting down.
CTCCAAGGCAACTGCTGAGACTGAGGAGGCTGAGGCCAAAGAGGCGAATGAGAATAATGAGAATAATAATGTAGAGGAGGAATAAGACTATGGCACTTTCAGAAAAAACACGCGAGGCCTTTCTTGGTCCTCTGAACAAAAACAACCCTGTAGTAGTGCAGATTCTGGGTATCTGTTCGGCACTTGCCGTTACGGTACAACTGAAACCTGCTCTTGTAATGGGTATCGCAGTGACCATTATAGTGGCACTGTCGAACGTAGTTATCTCGGCACTGCGCAACACGATTCCGAACCGTATCCGAATTATTGTGCAACTGGTTGTAGTGGCTGCATTGGTAACATTGGTAAGCGGTATATTGAAGGCATTCGCCTACGACGTAAGCGTAGCACTGAGTGTGTATATCGGCTTGATTATCACCAACTGTATCCTGATGGGACGCTTGGAGGCCTATGCCATGAGCAACGGTCCGTTGGACTCGCTGCTGGACGGTTTGGGCAACGGTTTCGGATACATGTGGGTATTGGTGGTTGTGGCATTCGTACGCGAACTGCTGGGTAGCGGTACTCTGATGGGTTTCCGCATTATCCCTGAGAGTTGGTACGTAGCCAACGGCGGTTTCTACGAGAACTGCGGTATGATGGTCATGCCCGCCATGGCGCTCATACTGGTAGGATGTGTAATCTGGGCTCATCGAAGCCTTAATAAAGAGGAGGTTAAGTAATGGAACACATGCTTAGTTTGTTTGTTCGCAGCATTTTTGCCGACAACATGATTTTCGCTACATTCCTTGGAATGTGCTCGTATTTGGCAGTGTCCAAAAACGTAAAAACCTCACTCGGTTTGGGTGTAGCCGTCACATTCGTGCTACTAATCACCCTTCCGGTGAACTATTTGCTGCAGGTACATGTACTGGATCCGCTGGATTTGGGCTACCTGAGTTTCATCCTCTTCATTGCCGTCATTGCCGCTATCGTGCAGATTGTGGAGATGTTTGTGGAGAAATTCTCGCCGTCGCTGTATGCGAGTCTGGGTATTTTCCTGCCCCTGATTGCCGTAAACTGCGCTATCATGGGTGCATCGCTGTTCATGCAACAACGCATTCTGCTGGACGCAGCTGACCCGAAGGCCATTACCGGCATCGGTGACGCCGTTATGTACGCACTTGGCTCGGGTCTGGGCTGGCTGCTCGCCATTGTGGCACTTGCCGGTATTCGTGAGAAAATGGAGTATAACGACGTCCCCAAACCTCTGCAAGGACTGGGTATCACCTTCATTGTGGTAGGACTGATGGCAATGGCGTTCATGTGCTTCAGCGGACTGAAGATATGACATTAGACAATTAGAAAATTTGTAAATTATGGATATTACGCAAATATTACTTTCTGTTGCAGTATTTCTAGTTGTTATACTGTTGCTTGTAGTCATTCTGTTGGTGGCTAAACGCTTTCTTGTTGTTTCCGGCGATGTAGATATTACCATCAATGGAGACAAGCACTACAAGGTTCCCGCCGGCGGCTCGCTGCTGACCTCGCTCAACAATGCCGGAGTTCACCTGCCCTCTGCGTGCGGTGGAAAAGGCTCTTGCGGTCAATGCAAATGCCAAGTACTGGAAGGTGGCGGTGAAATCCTGCCTACCGAGACGGTTCATTTCTCACGCAAGGAGCAGAACGCTCATTGGCGTCTGGGTTGCCAAGTGAAGGTAAAACAGGACCTCAAACTGAAGATGGACGAGTCGGTGCTGGGTGTGAAGGAATATGAATGTACGGTTATCTCCAACAAGAACGTGGCTACGTTCATGAAGGAGTTCAAGGTGCAACTGCCTGCCGGCGCACACATGGACTTTGAGCCGGGCTCCTACTCGCAAATACGCATTCCCAAGTTCGACGCTATCCGCTATGCCGACTACGACAAGTCACTCATTGGCGAAGAGTACCTGCCGACTTGGGAGAAGTTCGGAATGTTCAATCTGGTTTGCCATAACCCCGAGGACACTATTCGTGCCTACTCGATGGCAAACTACCCAGCCGAAGGTGACGTGTTTATGCTCACCGTCCGTATTGCTACTCCGCCTTTCAAACCGAAAGACCAGTGCCCGAACGGACCGGAGTTCATGGACGTACCCTGCGGTATCGCTTCCACGTATATCTTCTCGCTCAAACCGGGCGACAAAGTGCGCATGAGCGGTCCTTATGGCGAGTTCCGTCCTGTCTATGACAGCAAGAAGGAGATGATTTGGGTTGGTGGTGGAGCCGGTATGGCTCCGCTGCGTGCGCAGATCATGCACATG
>CAMOMF010000087.1 GCA_946619625.1 uncultured Bacteroidales bacterium | reverse complement strand
TACGTCAATCCTGCCACTCCCCAAAGTGTGTCTGCTCTCCACAACGAGGCGCCCGTCCCCTGTACGCCTACCTATGAAGGCACGATTGAACTGCGCGGTCTGCAGCCCGGCAAGACGTACACTGCCACCGAGTACGCTGCCGACGAACCCCGCTCTTTCACCGTCAGCGGCGACAACCCCTGTGTGCAGGTGCACTTCGAGCGCAGTTACCTCCTCAAAGTGACAGAGAACAATCCGTAACCGGCATTCGTTGCTCTCAAAATTGTTATACATTTTGCTTACGGCCTGCTTACCCTCTCCTTACCCTCTGCGAGGAAAACACGCACATTTATCTACACTAGCCCGCAGGGCGCTACACTCCAAAAATAAAAAATATGTAATAATAAAAATAAGTGTTTATGAAACGATTCCAAGCAATCTTTTTCAGCCTGTTGCTCGCTGTTTCGGCATTTGCTGATATCAGCGTAAAAGGCAAGGTTATCGACGCCGACAATGGCGAACCGATGATTGGTGTCAGTATTTTGGTAAAAGGTTCCACTGTCGGCACCGTTACGGATATTGACGGCAATTTCGAATTGAACGTTCCAAACGATGCAGTGGTGCAGTTCTCTTTCATCGGCTACAAGACGGTGGAACGTCCCGCTGCCAAGACAATGAACGTGTCGCTTGAGTCGGATGCAACTGAATTGCAGGAGGTGGTGTCTTTGGGCTACTCTGCTGTGAAAAAAGCCGAACTATCCTCTGCAGTTGTAACGGTGAATGCCGAGGCACTGACCGATGTTACCACCAGTGACGTGGGTAACATGCTTCAAGGCAAGATTGCCGGCGTACAGGTAAGCAACGCTACCGGACAGCCGGGCGCTTCTGCCGAAATCCGTATCCGCGGTACCGGTTCTATCACCGCCGCCTCAGACCCTGTCTATGTGGTGGACGGTGTCATGGGCGGTCAGTTCAACCCCAACGATGTCGAGACAATCTCTGTCCTCAAAGATGCCGGTGCCACGGGTATCTACGGGGCAGCCGCTGCCGGCGGTGTTATCGTTGTTACCACCAAGTCCGGTTCGCGCAACACCAAGCCGCGGGTGAACGCACGTGTCACCGTGGGTGGCGTACAGCCGCTGTTCGGCAACTTCAACATGATGAACTCCGAAGAACTGTATTACTACCACAAGTCGATGTACGCCCCTTCGGTTTTCAAGACCCTTCGCCCCATGTCTCTGTTGGACGAAGACCACGACTGGAAGAAATATTTCTTCAAGAACGGCATGACGCAGGACTACTACATCTCTGTTGCCGGTGGTACCAACAAACTGGGCTACTATGCTTCGTTTGACTACTACAAGCAGGATGGTACCTTCATCAACACTGGTTACGAGAAGTTCTCCGGGCGTGTCAACCTCAATGCCGAAGTCACCAAGTGGCTCGATATGAAGGTGAGTGCCTATTTTGACAAATCGCAGTCCCGCAGCGAGGCGTCTTGGCGCATGATGAACGACGCTTACACCAAAATGCCGTGGGACAACGCCTACGACGAAGACGGAAATATCGTGTTCATCAACTCCGACAAACGCCCCGATGGTACACCTTGGTACTCGCAGGACAAATTCAACGGACTCCACAACTCGCTCTACGACTATTCCAAGGGCGGCGGACTGTCGATGGGTGCCGACGTACAACTGAATTTCCACCTCACCGACTGGTTGACGCTGCAATCCAGCAACCGTTTTGCACACAGCAACTCCAAGTGGACGGCATACGAAGACCCCCGTACTTTCCACCCCGAGTATCCCGACGGATATATGGAGGAAGACCTTGAACAGTCCTACTCTTTCGGTACAACCAATATCCTGAAAGCCGCATACCAGTGGGGCAACCACTCTGTCAATGGTATGATTGGCGGCGAGTTCGGTATTTGGCAGTCCGAATATACCGCTGCTGCCGGTACGGGTATGCCGCAAGGCGTCGATGCACTGCGTGCCTGCTCCGTACAGGCGATTGACGGTTATCGTATCCCGGGACGCAGTTGGGCGGCATTCATCCAGGCGGGCTACGACTACGGAAAGCGTTATTTCATCAACGCCACTTTCCGTGCAGAAAATAGCACCAACTTCGCCCCGGGCAGAGGGGTAGGGTTCTTCCCCTCCGTTTCGGCTTCGTGGCTGATTTCGAACGAGCAGTTCATGAAAGACCAGAAAGTGGTTAGTTCCCTCAAACTGCGCGCTTCGTATGGTATCACGGGTAACAACAATATCCCGCCGTACCTCTATCTCGCCACTTACGCGCTGAACGCTTCTTATCAGAACAAGACGGTGGCGATCGCCAGCCGCTTGGGTAACTCGATGCTCAGTTGGGAGGAAGCCAGAATGGCGGCTGTAGGTATCGACCTCACCTTCATCAACCGCGTGGACATGTCCCTTGACCTCTACAACACCGACAACACCGGTCTGCTGCTGAACGTGCCGGTTGCACCTTCTACCGGTTTCTTCGAGATTACGAAGAACGCAGGTTCGGTGCGCAACCAGGGTATTGAGTATCGTATAGACGCCCAGGCGATTAAGACCAAAGACTGGCGCTGGGATATCGGTTTCAACATCGGCTTCAACCGCAACCGCGTGACGGACGCAGGTCCTACTGGTGAGTTCCTTCAGAGCGCTTCTTCAGTCAACCAACAGGTCAAGGTCGGTCAGGACATCTACTCCTGGTACATGAAAGAGTGGGCTGGTGTGGACAGCGAGACCGGTGACCCGCTCTGGTACGTCATCGACGAACAGGGTAACAAGAGCACTACCAACGACTACAATGCCGCCACCGTTCATGTTGTGGGCAAGGCGACACCGCTCTTCCAGGGTGGTCTGAATACGCAGGTCAGTTGGAAAGGACTCTCGTTGAGCATCAACACCAACTTTACTTACGGCAACAAGGTGTACAACTACAACCGTATGGCACTGGACGCCGATGGTGCGTATGTGGGTTATACGCAGTATTCCATCGAGAACAACAAGATGGGGTGGACCCGTTGGGAGATGCCCGGCGACGAGGCTACTCACCCCAAGGCGGTGTTGATGGGCAACAAACAGTCCAATGCCATTTCTTCGCGTTATCTCGAAGACGGCAGTTTCTTCCGTTTGAAGAACATCACCTTGAGTTACGACTTTGCCGCTACTCTCATCCCCAAGCATATCATGAGCAAGTGCCGCATTTATATCTCTGCGGACAACCTGTTCACGGCAACCAAGTTCTCCGGCATGGACCCCGAGGTGAGCCTTTCCACCACCACTTACCGTCTGGCGGGTATGTACTCCGACCAATACCCTGTGGCACGTAATATCGTCGGCGGTATTGAGATCGAGTTCTAACCAAAATGTGTGAATGGGTAAATCAGTATTTTTGTAAATAAATTATACCATTATGAAAACCAAAGTATTATATATTTCCGCGGCATTGTTTATGCTGTTTGGTTTGGTTAGTTGCGAGAACAACATCTTCCCCAACGACGAGTTGAACGGCAGTTCGCTCATGACGGATGAGGGTGGTGCCACCTATATTATCGACGGGTGCTACGCCATGCTCAAGGAAGAGTATGAGTATATCGAATATGCGTCCAGCAATACGTATATCCGCCACTATCTGCAACTGGCAGAGTTCCCCGCTGACAATATCTGCCTGTCGGGACGTACTACCGACCCGCTTTATCAGGCTACGTGTTACAAGATGACCGACAACCTGAAGAACGTTGGTTTGCCTTGGTGGATTGGTTACAAAGTGATCTATACCGCCAACAACGTGATAGAGGGCTTTGAGGAGGGCAAGTCCGTCGAGTGTGACCAACTGCTCGGCGAGGCGTATTTCCTGCGCGCCATGGTTCACTTCCATTTCGTGACGCTGTTTGCCAAACCCTACGTACTTGGCCGTGACAACATGGGCGTACCCCTGCGTACCTCTACCAATACGGAGGTGACCACTCGTGCCACTGTAGGCGAGGTCTATGACCAAGTTGCCAAGGACCTGCGCAAAGCTGCTTCGCTCATGAACAAACCTCGTGGCAACGCAGGGTATGCTACCAAGAACACTGCACTCGGGCTGCTCTCACGCGTCTACCTTTACGAAGAGAAGAACGACTCCGTTATCAGTGTAGTGAACGAAATGGGTGACCCCGTCGACTATTTGGAGACCGATTTCCCCAACTATTTTGCCAAAGCGCTTTCCAGCAAAGAGACTCTGTTGGCAATTGCGCACACCTCGCTGGAGAACCGCGGTTCGGGCAGTATCGGCTCTATGTACACCAACGATGGTGGCGGTTGGGGCGAAATCTACGCCAGTGACCCGTTGCTGAACCTGTACGAGCGCTATCCCGATGACAAGCGCCTCAGTTTCATCGATTTCCGCGAAGAGACCAGTCCCTCCATTGCTCTGACCGGCAAGGACGCCGTGTTCTTCCCCGTTCCATCCGCAACCGACGAATTCCGCTCGAACCTGTTTGCCGAGGTCAAGACCGACGCTTCGGGTAAATATTGCACCATTGAGGGCACAGACTACCGTATCAAAGAGGTGCAGGTGAATGGCATGAACCAACCCGATGCGGCTGGCGAATACAAACTGTATTTTGTCAATTACGGTGGCGAGGATTGTGCGGCACGTATCATGAAGTTCCCGGTACACCGCTTCACCTATCCCAACTATTTCGTAACCAAGTACAGTTATCAGGATGGTCAGCCGATGTTGTCTTCCCCTGTACTGCTTCGTTGGGGTGAGGTGTTGCTGAACCGTGCCGAGGCGTATGCCAAGACGGGACAAGACGCACTGGCCCTCGCCGATGTCAATGCCATCCGCCAGCGGGCGGGCATTCCGGCTGCCGGCATGTTCTCCGCTACTCAGATGCACGGCTATACCACTGTCCTGGACGTAGTTCTGGACGAGCGCCGTATGGAGTTGGCTTTCGAAGGGCACCGTATGTTCGATGTTTATCGTAACAAGCGCGACATGGACCGACGCTATCCGGGTGTTCAGCCTTGGGAGGTGGTCAAATACACCGACAACAAGATACAATTCCCCATACCTTACGGCGAGTGGTCAGTAAGTGGCATACCTCAAAACCCCGGTTATTGATAAATCCGTGAATAATATGAGTGCAAGCATACTTATATAAAACAATATTCAATCAACTTATTTATTAATTTTAATCAACAAACAAAATGAAAAAGAGTTTTCTTTTCGCAAGCGTAGTGGCTGTAGTTGCCCTCCTTGCTGCTTCTTGCCAACCTAAGGTAGAAGCCCCGAAAGCCCGTTTCGACTATGCAATTGACGGGTTGACAGTAACCTTTACCAACATGAGTAAAAACGCCGACACCTATGCATGGGAGTTTGGTGACGGACAGACCGCTACGGAGAAAGACCCTGTTCACACCTATGCCGAGGCAGGTTCGTACACCGTCAAACTGACCGCAAAGAACGCTGGGGGTACCAACGCCGCCGAGCAGGTACTTGTTCTTGAGAAAAAAGCATGGGAAGTTAAGATTGACGGCAAGTTTGACGACTGGGCAGCCGTTCCTTCCGACGTCCTGGCTGAGACCAAGGCTGACGAGAACTCCAAGTACGAGGAGCTCTATGTTGCCAAGTTCTGCACCGATGCCGACTACATCTATTTCTATCTGGAGTTCAGCAACGCTACCGGCAAATACGTTGACGACGACGGCAAAGAGTTTGACGGTTTCGTAGTGGACTACATGGACATGTATTTCAACCTGGACGACGATGCTACCACCGGTTCGAACAGTTATCTGTGGGAGTCCTCTGCTGCTGAGTTCCTCATCGAGGGGCAGATTCGCGAGTACACCGGTGCTGGTCTGTTCTTCTTCAACAACCCCGACCAAACCGCTTGGGGATGGGAGGATACCGGCGTTTCCGGCATCATCGCCGAGTCGTCTGAGGCGGCTACCGTTTCCGCCGGACATCTGGCTGTTGAGGGCAAGATCATGCGCGCCATGTTCCCGCAGACTCCGAAGGTGCTGAAGGTAGGCGTATTCTGCTCTGACTCCGGTTGGGCTGAGCAAGGCTGTCTGCCGCAGACCACTATCGATGACGGAGGCAACGCCATTCCGAGCCCGCTGCTCGAGGTGAAACTCAACTAATGCTATCTTTTCAGTGGTGGCCGCTCTTAACTGGGCGGTCACCCTTTCCTTTTCCTAATACACCATTCCATTCTACCTAATTTCGTTCACTATATGCGTAATCGTACTATCATATGGTCGCTGGCATGCCTGCTGTTCGTGGCTTGTCAGCCGCCCGTTGTCAATCCGCCCGTGCCGGAAGATGACGGCATGCACCATGACTCCCTCACCGTTAACTATGAACTATTCTGCAACCCCGAGCGCGGGTTCCACATTTTCAAAGAATTCCACAGCCCCAACCCCGAACGTATGTATGCCGGTGGTGTGAAGAATATCTACAACATGGGCTATTCGTTGGTGTTGAACAACTACTATCTGGAAGATTATCGCGACACCCTTATTGCAGACTCCTATCTGGAGGTGGTCCGCAACAACATGCAGGCACTCCGCGAAGGCGGGTGCAAGTGCATCCTTCGCTTTGCATACACCAGTTCCGAGAACCAACAACCGCGCGAAGCGCCGGTGGAACTCGTACTACAACATATAGAACAAATCAAGCCCATCCTACAGGAATATGCCGATGTAATCTTCGCCATGGAGGCGGGGTTTGTAGGCGTATGGGGTGAGTGGTACTACACCACTTACTTCAAGTACCAACCCAGCAAGGACGAGGATTTTGCCGACCGTCGCCGTGTATTGGACGCCCTGCTGGAAGCCTTGCCCAAAGAGCGTATGATCTGTGTACGAACGCCTGAGTTCAAAATGCGCTGCTTCGGCTGGACCAAGGACGACACCCTCACCATGGCGGAGGCATACAACGGCTCACCCAAGGCGCGAATAGCAGCACACGACGATGCCTTCATGGCGGACGAGTCCGACATGGGTACGTTCAAGGGCACATACCAGCGTACTTACTGGGAGTCGGAGACGCGTTACACTATCTACGGCGGCGAGTCTTGCCGACCGGGCAAGTACGCCAATGCAGAGAACTCCATCGCCCAAATGGCGGCGATGCATATATCCTACTTGAATATCAGTTACCACAAGTCGGTTATCAACGGTTGGCAAAACGAGGGACGCTTGGACGAGATCAAGCGCCGTATAGGATATCGGCTCTATGCCAGCGATGTGGCTACTACCAAGGAACCCAAGGCGGGCGAGAACCTGCGGGTCGTGGTGACGATTGAGAACGAAGGTTTCTCCTCACCCAAAAATCCGCGCGACATACAGATGCCGCTCGTCTCCAAATCCGACCCCAAACAGGTGCTCACCGTAGTGCCTGACTGCGACCCACGCTTCTGGATGCCCGAACAGAGAAACCTGATTGATGTGACCTTCCAACCGCAGAAAGCCGGACAGTACGACCTGTACCTGTATCTGCCCGACCCGCAACCGACACTGGCAAACAACCCCTGTTATGCCATCCGTCTGGCGAACGAGAACTGTTGGGACGACCAAACCGGCTACAACCATCTGACTACTATTACTGTCAATTGATAACAACATGAAAAAACTACTTTCCACCACCCTGTGTGCCCTGTTATTGGCGGCATGTGCCACCGGAAATACAGATAAAGACACGCTTCAGGAGACCGACACCGTCACCTTTGCACATACCGACGACATTTTTGCCAACCCCGAGCGAGGGCTGCTCATACAGACGTACTACACCTCACGGGACAATCGTCCGGCGGTGCAGGCAAATACCATCGCCGCCAACCGCAAGTCCGCATCCAAGGTCACGCTGTATCTGGACTCTTACTACCTCACCGACTACATGACGTCCGACATCCCGCAGGATTTTCTGGACAGACTCGACCGAAACATGAACGCCTTACGCGAAGGCGGCGCCAAGGTGGTGCTGCGCTTCTCCTACAAGTCCGACAACAACGACAGTGCCCGCCCATGGGACGCTTCGCCCCAGTGGGTGGCAAGGCATATTGACCAATTAACCCCCTATTTACAGAAACATGCCGATGTAATCCTGTGCCTGCAGGCAGGTTTTGTCGGGGTGTGGGGGGAGTGGTACTACACCTCTCATTTCAACATGAACCCCAAATCGGACGCTGACTATGAACCCCGATGGGAGGTGCTGGAACACCTGTTGCGCGCTCTTCCCGAGGACCGCCAGATTGCATTGCGTACGCCCATGTTCAAGAAACGTTATCTGAAAATGCGCGGATTGGGTACATCACCCCTCACCGCCGAGGAGGCCTACCTACCCACCCCCAAAGCGCGTATATGCGGACACAACGACTGTTTCCTTGCCTCGGAGGACGACTACGGCACCTACGACACGGAGGCCGATCGCAGGTTCTGGCAGGAGGATACCAAATACACCCTCATGGGTGGCGAGACCTGTCAGGAGTGTGAACTGTCCGGCGGGCTGAATGCCATCCGCCAACTGGAACTTTACCACTGGACCTACCTGCACCGCGACTACAACACGGACGTGCTGGACTCGTGGCGGCAAGATGGGGTGTGGGAGGATGTCATGCGCCGGCTCGGTTATCGTCTGGAGCTGCAGACCGCCACATTGCCCAAGGACCCCATGGCAGGCAAACCTTTTGACGCTTCGTTTGTGCTGTACAACAGCGGTTTTGCCGCGCCTATGAACAAGCGGGGCGTGGAACTGGTGTTTGTCAGCAAGGCGAACCCCCAAGAGAAATATGTTTACCCGCAGACCGAGGACCCGCGCTTCTGGATGGCGGGCGATACGGCACGGTTCACCCTCTCCTGTACGCTGGACCCCGCTATGCAGGGACTATACACCCTCTACCTCAACCTGCCCGACCCGTACGAGTCGCTACACGATGACCCCAACTTCTCTATCCGTCTTGCCAATGACGGCATCTGGGAGGAACAGACCGGATACAACCGCATCACTAATCTGTATGTAGAATAGGGTGTAGTATGAAACGTTCCGTCTGGTTGATATCCCTGTTGGCAATCGCCGGCTCACTTCTTGCACAGCACCCCGCCTATTGGTGGGGAGCCGCGGTGGGATTGGGGCATATGCAGCCCTATGTTGATTGTCCCCCCTTCCACATGCAGGTCGAGGATGCCAACAACCAATTGGTACCACTCTTTCTTTCTTCGGAAGGAGAATATATGTGGTGCGACGACGCCTTTACTTTCTTTGCCGAAAACGGCGTTATCCGCCCCTCTGTGCCGCTCAAACCCGTCAAGGCGGGCACTACCCTCCGCGAAGCCTATTTGGCGGCGCAGGCGGCTTTTTTCCCGTCCTCCGGGCGCATGCCTGACACCCTCTTTTTCACCCGTCCGCAGTACAACACATGGATAGAGTTGATGTACAACCAGAACCAGCAGGATATCCTGCGCTATGCCCACGCTGTCATCGACAACGGTTTCCCTGCCGGAGTACTGATGATAGACGACAACTGGCAGCGCTACTACGGCAATTTCTCCTTCAAGGCGGAGCGCTTTCCCGACCCCAAGGGCATGATAGACGAACTGCATTCCCTCGGCTTCAAGGTCATGGTGTGGATATGCCCGTTTGTCAGCCCCGATTCACCCGAATACCGTGACCTTGAAAGCAAAGGACTCCTCCTTCGCAACCCCGATGGCGGTACGGCAATCCTCCATTGGTGGAATGGCTATTCGGCTTGTTACGACCTCACCAACCCCGCAGCGGCGGACTACTTCGTCAAGGTCCTTCGTCAGGCACAGGCGGAATACGGTATCGACGGCTTCAAGTTCGACGCCGGCGACAACAACTGCTATGCATCGGCTCCCTATCTGGCATATGACCCCCAAGCCACGAATGTGGACCACACCACTTCATGGGCGAAAGTAGGTCTGCAGTTCCCCTTCAACGAATACCGCGCTTGCTGGAAGATGGGCGGGCAGCCGTTGGTGCAGCGTCTGGGCGACAAGGACTACAGTTGGAACGCCGTGCAACAACTCATCCCGCAGATGTGCACGGCGGGACTGTTAGGTTACGCCTACGCCTGCCCCGACATGGTGGGCGGCGGACAGTTTGCCGCTTTCCTCGACATCCGGGACGACCAATTCGACCAAGCCCTTATCGTCCGATCGGCACAGGTCCATGCACTCATGCCTATGATGCAGTTCTCCGTGGCACCTTGGCGTATCCTCTCGCCCGAAAACCTCGCTATTGTGCAACGCATGGCTCAACTCCACGCCGAGTTTGCCCCTTATATCATGCACTATGCCCGCGTGGCAGCCGGCACTGGCGAACCCATCGTACGTTGCATGGAGTACCAGTTCCCCCACCAAGGTCTTGCCGGGGTGAAAGACCAGTTTATGCTGGGCGACCGCTATCTGGTGGCACCGGTGGTGACGGACGCTCTCTGCCGTACTGTTATCCTGCCGAAAGGCACTTGGCGGGACGACCGTGGCAAGCGTTATCGGGGCGGCAAGTCTTACACCATCGATGTGCCCCTCAACCGCCTCCCGTATTTTGAGAAAATTAAATAGCCCAACGCCAAAATAAATGTCAAAAATGTGAAAATATGAAAACTCGTCTTTGGTTAGTATTTATCCTCATCACCGTAGTCACCTGGGGTGTCTGGGGCGCCTTTTCCGGCTACCAGATTCAAAACGGCATCCCCGACACGGTAGTGTACATCATTTGGGCGCTGTCCATGCTCCCATGTGCCATGGTGGCGCTCATCATCAACAAGGGCAAATTCATGCGTGACGGCAAGTCTGCCCTGCTGGGTTGCACCGTCGGACTATTGGGTGCCGGCGGGCAGTTGGTGCTCTTCAAGGCGCTGACACTCGGACCCTCATATATCATTTATCCCTTCATCTCCATGTCGCCCGTGATAGTCATCACCCTCGCCGCCGTCTTCCTCAAGGAGAAAGCCACTCGCTGGCAGGTGGCGGGTATCATCGTGGCACTGATCGCTATCTTGCTGCTCTCGCTTGAGACGGGGCAGGAGGGCAGTCCCGTCAGTGGATGGCTGTGGATAGTCCTCGCTATTCTCGTGCTCTTTGCATGGGGTGTGCAGGGCTTCTTCATGAAGTTCGCCAACAACCACATGGATGCCGAGTCTATCTTCGTCTGGATGGCACTCACGGGTCTCTTGCTCATACCGGTGGCGTATTACATGAACGGCGACGCTGCGGCTTTCTTTGCTGCCGGCGATGCATGGCAGAAAAGTTGCGGCTGTTTTGCTATACAGATTCTCAACTCTATCGGCGCCCTCACGCTCGTCTATGCCTATCGGTACGGCAAGGCGGTCATCGTATCCCCCATGGAGGGACTCTCTCCCATGGTGACCGTACTCTTGTCTCTTATCATCCTGCAGGTCATCCCCAACCCCCTGCAGATAGCTGGTATCTGTTGCGCTGCTTTCGCCATGTATGCACTGTCAAAATAGTTCTCCTATGCGTAAAATGCTCTTCTTGGTGCTATGCACCGGCTTTTTGTCCATTGCATCCTGCGATGCAGCCAAGCCCAAACCCTTGGTCTATAACGGCGACACGCTACCTATGAGCAGTTTGTTCACCCGCCGGCAAGTAGGTATGGTCAAGGAATCAGCGGGACTGCCCGAGGTGTCAGGCATCGCATGTTCGCGCGTCACACCGGGTTACCTGTGGATGCAGAGTGACGATTACGAGGATCGTATCGTCGCCACCGATATGCGCGGAATAAACCGGTATCTCAAGGTCAAGTTCAGCAAAACTATCCGCTGGGACTGGGAGGACATGTCCGGCGGAGTCTATAACGACACCAACTACCTCTTTATCGGTGCTTTTGGCGATAATGACGAGACGGACGGCAACTACCATATCGTCTATCTGCCGGAACCAGCCATCACCTCCGAACAAACGGAGATAACCCTCACCCCATCCTCCATCCGCTTCGTCTATCCCGATGGGAAAAATCACAATGCCGAGGCACTCATGTACGACAATATAGAGCAGGTCATCTATGTGATAACCAAGGTCTATTACAATGTCTGCCAGGTGTTCAGCCTGCCCTTCCGACTGGACTACGGAAACGAGGTGCAGACCCTCACCTATGTCTGCGACCTCGGTGTCCGTTCCGACCTCGGCGACGGCGCAAACCCCTTCAAGGGTTTCCATCTGGTCACTGCAGCGGACATCTCTCCCGATGGCAAGTATATCCTGGTCAAGAACCACAACAATATCCAGGCGGTTTTCTCTTGGATTCTGTTGTGGGAACGCGAAGGGGACGAGAGTGTCGCGGAGACCCTCCGGCGACAACCGGTGGCGTTGGACTGCTACCAGTATGAGTGGCAGGGTGAAGCGATGTGCTGGCTCGACTCCACTACCTTCTTTACTACCAGCGACAGCGACGGCGAGCCGCCTATCTACCAATATACGCGTCGCTCAGACACCGCCCTGCCCGCCATCGAGGCACAGCCCGACCGACCCCAATCCGCCCGGCTGGTCCGTCTGAACGGAGTGCTTTACCTCCGCTACAACGAACACCTCTACACCCTCGATGGCAAAAAACTGCGCTAAACATACTCCTTCCCTCCTCGTTTTTTCCTACATCGCCCAGCGACTCTACCCCCTCTATATATAGTGAAAAAATGCGAAGAATCTATCACCTAAAAACAAAAAAAATCACTTTTT
>CAMOMF010000086.1 GCA_946619625.1 uncultured Bacteroidales bacterium | reverse complement strand
TTTTATTATTTACACATTTCATCACTTGCTCATTTACCACACGCAGTGATCGTCCGAGCCTGCGAGGAAAGCACTCCTGCACTCCTGAAAAAAGTGTGCTTTTTTGAAGAAAAAACACTTTTCCCTTGCACATGTCAAAAAAAAGTTGTACCTTTGCAGGCTGTTTCTATAAGAGTGAATTATGAACATTCAAAATATACATATAGGGCATCAAAACTTCCGCATCATACGTGCAGTCGTGTGGGTGCTGTGGATGGTGGTAGCGGTTGGCACCGGAGGGGTGCTGACGGGTTGCCGGAACGAGCCGGTGGCAGAGGCGAACATCGTTTTCTCGGTGGATACGCTGACTTTTGACACCGTCTTCACGGCGCAGGGGAGTGCTACGCGCATCGTCATGCTGCGCAACGAGACTCGGACGCCGCTGACCATTGACAAGGTGAGTATGGAAGACGGGTCGTCGTTTTTGCTGAACCTGGACGGCGAGGACTCCATCGCCTACATGCGCGGCATACAGGTTCCGGCGGGCGACTCGCTGTATCTGTTTGTCCGTGCGAGCATAGACCCGCAGGATAGTAGTTCACCGGTTTTGGTGTCGGACAAAGTGACCTTTTTCCTGAATAACGGCAACTCGCGCACCCTGATTCTGGAAGCCTATGGTCAGGACGTGACGCTGATTGACTCGATGGCGCTGTACTCGAACTACACCTTCACCGCGGACAAACCCTATCTGGTGCGGTACTTCATTGCTTCGGCACCGGAAGCGCATGTGACCATCGAGAGCGGGGCAACGTTCTACATGCACAAAGATGCGACGGCACATTTCTATGGTCCGCTCAGCATGAACGGTACGACGGAGGCTCCCATCGTGTTCTGCGGTGACCGGCGGGACGACTATATATCGGGCATTCCGTACCTGTATGTGCCCGGGCAGTGGGCTGGAGTGTATCTGTACGACACCGAGGGGACGGCACCGGCATGGGAGATAGCGAACGTGCGCATCCTGTCTGCCATCAACGGACTATTCTGTTATGGCATGAAGCCGGCAAACAAACCGACGCTGCATCTTACAAACACGCGCATACATAACATGGACCAGTACGGTCTGGTTCTGCAAGACGTGAACGCCGTGGTCGCCAACAATGAGATCAGTAACTGCGCGTCGTACTGCGTCTATGTGGCGGGTGGCGAGGCGACGTTTGTGCATAACACGATTGCCAGTTACTACCGGCACACCGCCTACAACAGCAATGTGGGACTGTACGACACTCCGCGCGAGGACGTGGCTGCCGTGTATATCAACGATATATCGAAAGACCGCTCCACCCGCGCCTCTTTCTACAACAATATCATTACAGGCGTGCGGACGAGCCAACTGACGATTGCCGCCGCATTTCCGGATTTATATACCGGCACGTTCCGGGGCAATTACCTCAAGAACGACACGCTGCGGCTGCCCCATGCCGAGCGGAACACCTACTGGCAGGACTCCGACTCGGTGTTTGTGAACGATTACTATGCAGACTATCAGTATTTCGATTTCCGTTTGGACAGCCTGTCTCCGGCACGGGGAGTGGGCGATTCGATTATTGCGAAGGAGTATCCGACAGACCTGTCAGGAAATGCCCGGACAGCACCCGACGCGGGTTGTTATGGGTATGGGGAGTAATGAGTCCGGAGTGAATTCCTAAAAATGATTCAACTATGTACCAATTGATTGCCAAGAAATTAGGATTTACCGAGCAGCAGGTGTCTGCTGTGATTGCACTATTGGAGGAAGGCGCAACCATCCCTTTTATTGCCCGATACAGAAAAGAGAAGACCGGCGCATTGGACGAAGTGCAACTGGCAGACATACAAAGCGAATATGCGCGTTTGCAGGAGTTGCAGACCCGTAAGCAAACCATCCTCAAGACGATAGAAGAGCAGGGCGCGCTGAGTGACGAACTGCGCCGGCGTATAGAGGAGTGCTGGGATGCCACGACATTGGAAGATATATACTTGCCCTACAAGCCTCACCGAAAGACGCGTGCCGACATCGCCCGTGAGAAAGGGTACGAACCGCTTGCCAAGCAACTGATGTCACAACCCGTGGGTTTTCATTTGCCCAAAGACGAAGACGCTCTGCAGGGTGCGCGGGATATTATTGCCGAGTGGGTGAATCTGTCCGAAAAAGCGCGTGGCGCGGTACGGCGGGAGTTTGACTATACGGCAGTAATCAGCAGCAAGGCGGTTGCCAAGAAAATGGCGGAGCCAGACGCGCAGACCTATTTTGACTATTTCGACTGCAAGGAGCGGCTCTCTCGCATTGCATCGCACCGACTGTTGGCGATGCGCAGGGGTGAGAACGAGGGCTATTTGCGTGTAGATATATCGCCGGACCAAGACAAAGCCTTGGAGAAACTGTACCGCCTGTTTGTGAAGAGTAGTGGTGCTGCATCTGAGCAAGTCGCCATGGCAGTGGAGGACAGTTACAAAAGACTGCTCAAACCTGCCATTGAGACCGAGTATGCCGCATCCTCCAAACAGAAAGCCGACACCGAGGCGATCCATGTGTTTGCCGAGAACGCGCGGCAACTGCTCTTGGCGGCTCCGCTGGGGCAGAAACGTATTCTGGCGATTGACCCGGGGTTCCGGACCGGCTGCAAGGTGGTGGTGCTGTCCGCTCAAGGCGACCTGTTGACGCACGATGTGATCTACCCGACACCGCCGCGTGAGGATCAAGCCGGTGCCACCCGGATACTGGTCGGTCTGATCAAACAGTACGAAGTGCAGGCAATTGCCATTGGAAATGGTACCGCCTCGCGCGAGACGGACGCTTTTGTCCGCAGGCTGCTGCAGAACATAGGGTTGGAGAAGAGTATTGATGTGTTTGTCGTGAGCGAAAGTGGCGCGTCGGTCTATTCGGCTTCGGCGGTTGCGCGCGAGGAGTTCCCCAATGAAGATGTGACGGTTCGCGGAGCCGTGAGCATTGGACGCCGACTGATGGACCCGCTGGCAGAGTTGGTGAAAATAGACCCTAAGTCCATTGGGGTCGGGCAGTACCAGCACGATGTGGACCAAACGCAACTGAAACAGTCGCTGACGCGTACTGTCGAGTCGGTAGTGAACCACGTGGGTGTGGATGTGAACACCGCCTCCAAGCACCTGCTGACATATATCTCTGGTTTGGGACCGACATTGGCGCAGAATATAGTGAATTATCGCGCGGAGAATGGTCCTTTCCCCGACCGCAAATCCTTGCTGAAAGTGCCAAAGATGGGTCCGAAGACCTTTGAGCAGTCGGCAGGCTTCTTGCGCATAGCGGGCGGTAGAAACCCCTTGGACAATTCTGCTGTACACCCCGAAAGGTACGCTTTGGTGGAGCAAATGGCGAAGGACCTCAGGTGCTCGGTGAGTGAACTGATGGCGGAGCCTGCCTTGCAAGAGAAGATTGTGTTCGACAAGTATGTGTCTGAGGAAGTGGGCAAAGCAACATTGGATGATATCGGCAAAGTACTGCGCAAACCGTCGCGTGAACCACGCGTGGATATGAGAGTGTTCCATT
>CAMOMF010000085.1 GCA_946619625.1 uncultured Bacteroidales bacterium | reverse complement strand
AGAGAAGAAAACCATCATCCAGGACCGCACTATCTACGAGGACGCGCGTATCTTTGCCCCCAACTTGTACGAGCAGGGATATATGTCGGACCGCGACTTCAAAAACTACCAGGACCTGTTCGACCTGATGATGTCGCTCGTCAAGTATCCCGACCTGCTCATCTACCTACGCGCGTCCATTCCGCATCTGGTGGGGCAGATTCAGAAGCGCGGTCGTGCCTACGAGTCCACCATGCGAATCGATTACCTGCAAGGACTCAACGACAAGTACGAGAAATGGATTGCCGACTACAAAGGCAAGGTGCTGATCATTGACAAGGACAACACCGATTTTCAGGCTAACCCCGCCGATTTCCAGAAAATCACGGACGCTATTGATGCCGAGTTGTTCGGTCTGTTCCCCTTCGAGAAACAAGAGGGCATGGGCAAAGAGGTGTGATCCGCAAGTTCATCGACTATATCACCATCGAGCGCCACTACTCCAAACTGACGGTGCAGGCGTACGAGCAGGATCTGAAGGAGTTCTGCTTGTATCTCCATGTGGCCCCCGCGCTCCTCGACCCCCGTTTGGTCACCGATGCTGACATCAAGGACTGGATGATCAGTCTGCTGGATGCCGGCGAAAAACCCCGTACCGTTCGGCGTAAACTGTCGTCCCTCCGCTCTTTCTGGCGCTTCATGCTGCGCGTCGGTTATGTGGAGAAGGACATCACGCGGGCAATCATCGCCCCCAAGATGGACAAACCGCTGCCCGTCTTCTTCAAGCAAAGCGAGATGCAACTGGCGCAGGAAGGAATGGATTATGCGGATGATTTCCTCTCTGTGCGCGACAGTCTTATCATCGATATACTGTACCAAACCGGCATGCGCGAAGCCGAACTGGCGGGATTGAGTGACGGCGACATCGACCTCCAACTGTGTCAGGTCCGCGTCTTCGGCAAGCGGCGCAAAGAGCGTATCATTCCCTTTGGAAACGAGTTGGCGCAACGGGTGCAGTCCTATCAAACCCTGCGCAACGAGCAGTTCGGACTCACCAATGCGCCCGCTCAACCCCTCTTCCTCGGCAACAAAGGGGTCCGTATCACCGTGGACCAAATATACAAGATTGTTCGTGCGCGTATGGGCGAGGTCTCCACGCTCAAGAAGCATTCGCCACACGTTCTCCGACACACTTTTGCCACCGAGATGCTCAATAACGGCGCCGACATCAACACCATCAAGACGCTGCTCGGACACAGCAGTCTCGCCGCCACACAGGTCTATACCCACACCACGTTCGAGCAACTCCGTAATGCCTACCTCCAAGCCCACCCTCGCGCCAAGAAATAACATGAAAAGATACGAAAAAAGGCTTGGTTTCTGCTGAACCAAGCCTTTTCGTAATATTCGGCGAGCCTCGTTACTCGGTCAGGTCTTTGCTGTTGTAAATAATCTTTTCGCAGTTATTGATGTCGTTGCTTGTGCCTCCCGTGTAGGAGCAGTTCTTGAAGAGGAAACTCTTGCAATACTTCAGTTTCAGCGGCTCTTTGAGTACGCCATACACATGGATGTTCTCGAAGACCAAGTCGTGCACAGGCATGTTCTTCAGTCCGGTGGCATTGACGAAGTTGCGTACGTTGGCTGCGGTGATGTTGCGGAAAGTGAAGTGCGCCCAGTCGGGGAAGAACGCCTCTTTGTTGTCGCCGGCAGTGGCACTGCGCCCCACCGCCTTGTCGGCATAGCCGCTCTCAAAGAAGATGGCATCCTCGCGGATGTTACGCATGACAATATCTTCACAATAGATGTCCTCGCATATACCGCCGCGTCCGGGTGCGGATTTGAAGCGCAGACCAATGTCCGTGCCGTCGAAGAAACAGTTCTTTACCACCATTTTCTTCATGCCTCCTGAGAACTCAGATCCGATGACGAAACCACCGTGAGCACGGAATACGGTGTCGTTGCAGATGAGGAAATCGCTGTTGGGGCCACGCTCCAAGCCGCTCTGTCCCACGCCGCCTTTCATGCAGATTCCGTCATCGCCGGCACTGACTTTGCAGTTCACCACCAAGCACACCTGAGTGTTGCCGATATCCATGGCATCGCCGTTCTGCGCCCACCATGGGCAATCTACGGTGATATTGTCAATAATGAGGTTCTGAATGCGAGCGGGCACCAAGTGGAACTTAGGCGAGTTGCGCAGGGTAACCCCCTCCACCAACACGTTCTTCGAGTCCGTGATATTGACCAAGTGGTAGCGGTAATTCTCTTGTTCCTCGGGCGAAGAGCCGATATTGGTGACTCCCAGTTCCGCCTTCAGGTTGTAGGGGTACCAAAGGGTATCTTTCCCGTTGGGCACGCACTTGCCGCCAAGCGACTTGGCATATGCCCACACCGCCTTGTCCTCCTCGCTGCCTTTCATCAGTTTTTTGTACTTGAGGGGGCGCCAGTAGAAGCCCTGACCGTCAATCACGCCCTGTCCGGTGATACCTACGTTCTCTGCCTTCGAGGCGGAGATGCACGGGCGCGCTTTGCTTGGCACTTTGCCTTTCTTGTCAGGCAGGATGTACTGCGTCTTGTCTTCGGTAAAGAGCAAAACCGCCCCTTTGTTCAGGTGCAGGTCAATGTTGCTCTTGAGCACTATCGGACCTGTTTTCCACGTGCCGCGAGGAACGATGATATGTCCGCCGCCGGCTTGCGCCAGTTCGTCAATAGCGGCTTGTATCGCCTCGGTGCAGAGGGTGCCTGCCTGAGGGTTGATTTGGTACTTTTTGAAGTACGATTTCAGGTTCACCGATGTGTCGGGGAAGGTGACGGGGGTGACGTGCTCAATGGCTATTGGCAGGGTCTGGTAGTACGCATCGTACTGACTTTCCGCCTTTGCCGTCATGATAAAGGCGGCGGCGCATAGTAGTAAAAAACTTCGTTTCATATTAGTTGTGTTTGTTTTAAGTACTTTTGGAGCAAAGAACGCGGAGCGATCGTTCGTAGCGTAGCGAAGATAAGAACAAAGAGCAAGGGGCAATAATTGTGCCAAAGTGGTAATTAATCGTCATCAAATACCGCTCCGTCGTCGGTTGTAAGCATGTCATCCAGATGGATGTATGAGCCGGCATGCAACCACTCGTACGGTGTTTGCCCCGTGATGCGGCGGAAAAGGTGGACATACGAGTTGATACTGGTATAACCACACATGGACGCAATTTGTTCCAGCGAATATTTATTTTCTGCAAGCAATGCCTTTGAATACTCAATACGTGCGTTATTGACCCACTCGGGGAAACTGCAACCATAAACGGCTTGCATCATGCGCAGGAAATACGAGTGGCTGATATCCAGCCTTTGCGCCATCGTGTCCGACTGCAACCCTTTTTCCAGATACACCTTTTCCTCTTCCAGCATGCGTTTCATCTCATCAACACGGTCACCTGTCTCCAGCATAAAGTCGGACAACGTCATGTTCCGCCTCTGGTGGATAACAATCGGGTTGAGGTCGAAGCCGATATACACCAATATACATCCAATGGCCAAGATGGCATCGGCAAACAGGTAATACGTCCAACGCATCTCAGCCGTTTGCCACAAAGACAGCGGGAACAGGAAGGACAGTGCCAGAAAATAGCAGCAACTGAAGTCCCAATAGTATGCCGCCCTCGCCTTCCACGAGTAGTGTGCACCGTGGTCTTTCACCACTTTGTACAAGTGCTTGATCTGCGTCAAGGCGACAAACGACTGCAACGTCATGATGATTGCCGCCCAGTACAAATGATACACAAACTGTCCTTGATAGAATATGGAAATACCCAGAATCTCTTGAGGCTCCACATACTGAGTCAGCGCATAGCCGGGCACGATCTCCCATGCCATCGGGGGCATCAGCAATATTAACGTGAGGGCAAACAGCATGATAGTAGTGCGGTTGATGAACGTCTCGCCGCTCTCCGGCGCCAGAAAAAGGTACAGTACCGGCACAATCAGCACACTCACCCCTGCCTGAATTCTCAACAAGGTCGGGGTACATGTCTCTACATAGAATAACTGCGATACTAATACTGCGTCCGCCAGCAGCAACAGCAACAATATCGAAAACGTAACGCACGCACCGTAGTCCGCGTCACGGAGCTTGCGCCGCAACGCCAACCCCGCGCACACATATGCCGGAATGTTAATCAGCAGGACTAATATCAGGTGTTCTACATTCATTGTCTTTAGTTCACTTTTTCTTGAATACTACGCGACGGTTCTTGGCACGCCCTTCTTCGGTGTTGTTGTCGGCAATCGGGTAGTGAGCCCCTTTGCCCACTGCCGTCAAGCGGTTCTCTGACACGCCTTTCTTCACCAAGGCTGCCACTACCGCCTCTGCACGCGCCTGGCTCAAACGGTTGTTCTGTATATCTGTTCCTACAGAGTCCGTGTGCCCTTGCACCTCGAACGAAAGGTGCGGGTTGTCCTGCATGAGTACGGCTATCCGTTCTATTTCGACCATCGATTCGGGCAATATCTCATTCTTGTTCGGGGCAAAATGGATTTCGTACGTATTGGT
>CAMOMF010000084.1 GCA_946619625.1 uncultured Bacteroidales bacterium | reverse complement strand
GAGATGCCGTTATTTCGACATCATTAAGACTACTTACTGTACCTTGCCTTGATTTCGTCCAAGGCCTCTTGGTTGACCGAGACGGGATACTTGGCGCGCAGTTCTTCCAACCACGCTTTTTCCAGCTCGTCCTGATAACCGCTGATCACTTTGCCTCGCTCGTCGGTGTATTCTGCCGGCGCTTTCAGCACTTTGCCGCTGAGGAACACGAACGGATACTCCTCACTCGGGGTGAAATCGCCCTCTTTCCATTGCAGTTTGTCCACGGCTTTGTTGGCACCTTTCGCCCACAAACCGCGTTCCACCTTGACGAACTTCACCGAGTCGTTGTTGATGCGGTGGTCGATATAACTGCTGACGGAGTCGGGTCTTGCCGAACGGAGGATGCTCTTGGCGGCTTTCATCGAGTCTTCGTCCTTGCAGTAAACGACATATCCCTTGAAACGCGGACCGTCCCATGTGAACTCTTTCTTATGTTTCTTGAAGTAACGTTCCAAGCCCAGCGTGTCCTTGGCGGCCTTGTCCCATACATTATCCAGGCTGACGTTGAACAGCAGGATTCCGTCGTGATACTCCTTGACAAGATTGCGGAACTCGGGGTATTTGTTCTCGAGGTTACTGTTCTCCACGGCAAGTACGGCTTGGTCGTCCATGTCGGCGGGCAGGTGGTACTCGGCACGGATTTTCTCCACAAAAGCGCGGTCCACCTCTTTGTGACGTTCGTCCATACGCACGCGCTTGCTGAGTTCGTCTTTCATCTCCTCATAGGGCTGAATGCCGCGTCTGCCCTCCAGGCGGATGATGTGCCAACCGAACTGGCTGCGTACCGGCTCGCTGAGTTGCCCCTCTTCCTTCATGGCGAATGCCGCTTCTTCGAAAGGTTTGACCATCATGCCGCGGCTGAACCACCCCAGCGCACCGCCTCTGGATGCCGAACCGCGGTCGTCGCTGTTCAGCGTGGCAAGTTGCGCAAAGTCACTGCCTTCCTTTACCAACAGGTCGTACAGCGAGTCAATCTGATGCTTGGCGACAACGGCAAGCGAGTCATTGCCGCGCGGAGTCATTTTCATGATATGGCTGGCATTCACCTCTTCGTGCGGACGCTCTTCCTCTACCAAGGCGATATGGAATCCGTAACCCGAGCGGAACACGTCCGACACCTTACCCACTTCGGTCTCATACACGGCTTTCTCCAGCGGCCATACATAGCGGAACGGGGTGATCCAACCCAGTTCGCCTTTGCTCTCGGCAATGGACGGGTCCTGGCTGACCTCCTGTGCCACGGCGAAGAAATCTTCGGGTATCTGGATGAGGTATTTCTTGGAGCCCTTGATCTTGGTGCCCTGAACGCCCAATTTCTTCATCTCTTTCAGGCTGACCTCACGCGGTTTGCCCACGGTGACACGTACACGGGCGTCGTTGATGGCTGCCAGTGCCGCCTGAACGGTTGAGTCGTCGGCGTTCGGCGGGCATTGGATGGCGATATGGGCGGCGCGGCGGTCACGAGCAATGTGATTGTAACTGAGCATTGTCATCGAGTCCTCACCTGCCTGGTAGGTCATGTATTTAGGCGTTGCCTGGGCACGATAACCTGCCAGTTCCTCCTTGAACGATGAGGCGGTGTCCAAACGCAGCATCTCCGCTTCGTGCACTTTCAGGCGGAAATTGATGAACAGGTCCATGTACTCGTCCACCGATTTCTGGTCCATCGTGGTCTCTTGGTTGTTTTTCTCGTAAATGTAGATAAACTCCGACTGACGAATCTCTTCGCCGTCAATGGTCAGCAGTGTTTTGTCCTGCTCTTGCGCATTTGCCCCCGCCAGCACCGCCAGCGACAGCATGGAAAGTATAACCTTCTTCATTTTGTATGTTTTTTCTTTTCTTTGCATTGTTCTTTATTGCAAAAACCGTGCTAAAGTGTGCACTGTAACTTTTGCGGGTGCAAAGTTACAACAAAAAATTGACATATGCAAGAGTTTCTTCAAAAAAAGTGCAAAAAACTATACTTTTTGCCCGATTTATGTTTTTGTTAAATGGCTTAAACAACAAGGGCGCGCCGCAGCACACCCCTGTTTTCGGTTATTATTATGAAGTACCTTAATTATTCTTTCGTCTCATCTTTTTTTTCTGATTTTCTGTTCTTGTTTTTGTTGCGGAAAATGAAGATGGGGCTGCACATAATCAGCAACATTACCACTGCGGTAATGACAATTCCTAAATCCATATTTGTTTTGTATAAAAGGTTAATACTCAGTGAAGTCTATCGGGTCCCACCTTGTTGGGACGTCCATGCAATAAGTAACCTTTTTACCAAAACGATGAGAACGGGAAAGCGATAAGTTCGGGTGGCAAAGAAATGCCCGTTTTTTGTACGGCGTTGCAAGTACTCCGTCGCGAGGTCAGTATGCGTTGAACCGTATGGGCGGCGACCCCATGACCGTCCGGTGATGCCCCGTGGATGGTTACCGGCGACGGTGCAATGACCGTGTTACTATGCTCCTCGATTGCGTATGGACGCGAAGACGGACAACTGACAAGGAAACAGGTTTGTTCCTCATTCGTGCATGGTTCCTCGTTTGTGGATGGTCCACTGCCCGACACCAGTCCTTGCGGGAGTGCGCCATCATAACAACTCCCTGCTGGAGTAAACGTCCGGAGCAATGCTGTAAACGGTT
Source organism: uncultured Bacteroidales bacterium (assembly GCA_946619625.1). Classification (GTDB taxonomy): domain Bacteria; phylum Bacteroidota; class Bacteroidia; order Bacteroidales; family Paludibacteraceae; genus Colicola. Next base: position 41,617 of record CAMOMF010000084.1, on the reverse strand, counting down.
GAAACAGCGCTGTAAACAGCACCGTCAAACAAGCGAATATGAGTATTCCTTTCCGTTTCATGCTGCAAAGTTACTGCTTTTTTCTGACATATGCAAGCCTTTTCTGAAAAAAGTGCAAAAATAGTCACCTTTTGCCCCATGGGTGATTATTTCGTGTGCATGGTGCGGAGACCGTGTGGAGAGGGTATGGAGAGAGTAAGGAGAGAGTAAGGAGACCGTAAGCAAAATGTTTAACAATTTTTTGGGGGAAGAGAGAGAAAAAAGGTATGTCTATATTCCCTAAACAACTATCTACATTCCTACACTCCTGAACTATCATTTCAAAAAAAAGACACTTTTTTGGTAAAAAGTTGAAGAAACTCTTGCACATGTCAAAAAAAAGTTGTACCTTTGCACCCGCAAAGGTGAGTGCACCAACACCAAGTAACTTCAAACAATATCATACAATTGACAAACAACTTCAAACTATGCGTAGAATAGCTTTCATATGTTTCCTCGCCTTGACACTGCCGGCAATGGCGCAGAATGACGCTTTTGAAAAGTTCAGGGAACAGCAAAGGGCGGCTTTTGACAGGGCGCGAAACAGTTATCAGGACCAATACGATGAGTTCCGCCGTAAGGTGAACATGGAGTATGCCGAGTTTATGCGACAAGCATGGGCGGAGTTTCCCGTGCACGAACCCATCGTGCCGCCGGTGGAAGAAGAATTACCGCCGGTGGAGTATGTCGAGCCGGAAGTTCAGTCCGAGAGTGCCACTGAATCGACTAACGAGGAACCCGAACAGTCCGCACTTGACACGCTGCCTGTGCTGGAGGCCCGCGAGAATCCTGCACCGGACAGTACCACCAATTGGAGTTTCTCCCTACGCAATTTGCTCTCAAGAAACAAACAGGACAGTGCCAAGTCGGAGGAACAGACCGAGTCACCTAAACGGTTTCAATTGATTCCGTCCAAGAAAATCTCTGTCAGTCCCGCAGTGACAGTGGTTCCCAAACCAACGCCAGCCCCTGCACCCATCGCGCCGGTCAATCCTCAGGGTCCCTCCATTGACCAAAACGTGGCGGTGGACTATTTCGGTTGCGGCATCTCCCTTTCTTTCCCGCGTCCGGATAATCTGAACATTGAGGACATCAAGGAGGAAACGCTTGCCAAGGCATGGAAAATGTTGGCGGGCAAGCAGTACGATATCACAGTCAAATCCGCCATGGACGCACGCGATAAGTACGAGTTGTGCGATTGGGCGTATATGGGTGCACTACGTACCGCTTGCGAGGAGCATTACGGCGCAGGCAATGAGGCAACCTTCATGCAGGCGTTCCTCATGACGCAATCGGGATACAGAGTGCGTCTTGCCAAGGCAGGGGAGAAATTGTTCCTCTTGGTGGCAAGCAATTATGAGATATTCAACGTCCGTTACCTTACCATGAACGGAGAAAAATTCTATATTATGGGTGAGCACAATGGTGAGCGTCTGCAGATGTGCCCCTCCAAGTACGACAAAGAGCAGTCCCTCTCCATGCAAATCGCCCGCCTGCCCAAATGTGAGGCCAACCCCACTCCCAAGCGCAAACTGGTTTCTCGCAAGGGTGTGATGACCTCTGTGAGTGTGAACAAGAACCTGATAGATTTCTTCAACCAATACCCTCAGGCGAACGTAGATGGCGATTTCACCACTCGTTGGGCTGCGTACGCCAATACGCCGCTGGAAAAAAGTGTTCGCGATGAATTGTATCCGCCGCTGAAGCGTACCATCGCCTCGATGAGTGAACTGGAAGCGGTGAGAATCCTGCTCAACTGGGTACAGACCGCTTTCCCATACGCCCTCGATGATACGGTTTGGGGGAACGACCGCGCTTTCTTTGCACAAGAAACACTTTACTATCCGAAGTGCGACTGTGAGGACCGTGCCATCCTCTTTACTCGATTGGTGCGCGACCTTGTCGGACTGGATGTGGCGCTGATATATTATCCCGGACACCTTGCCGCAGCTGTGGCTTTCAATGAGGACGTAAAGGGCGACTGGCTTGAATATGAAGAGAAGCGATATGTAGTGTGCGACCCCACCTATATACCCGCACCGGTGGGATGGACTATGCCTTCGGTGGACAATAATACGGCTAAATTAATTATCCTGAAATAGTATGAACCGCAAACTGATTCTTTGGCTGTGTGTTGCCTTGGTTGTATTGGCGGGTGCCGTAACGATTGTACATTTCGTTGTGCCCGGCAGCCGCATGGATGTCGTGGGCAGGTTCACTAACGATGTGTATTACTACGACGATGGTTCACCCGCCGCAGACCCCGCTATCGTGGGTACATGGCAAAACGCCGAGAACCCCAAGTGGTTCAAGGTCTATTACGATGACTACGATGGGGACGGCTATTACTGGGGCAAAGAGTGGGACGAGTCGGATGATGTCTTCGAGGAGGACCTCAATTACCACGGCAACGGATGGTTTCGCTGGCGCAAAGAGGGCAAGAACCTGAGGGAAGAACACCAGATGGAAATCGGCAGTGCCATCGTGCCCAAGACGTGGAAAGTGAAAACCAAGTCCGACAGTTTGCTGCTGTTCAGCACTTTCGTCAAGAACAAATGTGACCGTTTCGGGCGGGTACAAGAACCAGTGTGGGAATGATCAGACTCCAAAGACTCCATATTGTGCTGACTGCTTTGTTGCTGTGCGCCGGTGTTTGGGCGGAACCCCTTACTTTGGACAGTTGTCTCAGTCTGGCAAAACAGAACAACGCAGACATACGTGTCTCGCGCTTGGAAATTGACAAAGCACGGGAAGTGAAGGCACAAGTGTTCACGAAATTCTTTCCGCAGGTGAGCGGCTCATTCTTTGCTTACCACGCGCTGAACCCTATTTTGGAGTTCGGAATTGACGACATTCAGTCTGATGACGCCCGCAGACTGCTGCAAGCATTGTTTGACTTGGTGAAAGAAGAGAGCGATGTCCGCAACGAGATTGCCTTGATGCGACACGGTCTGTCGCTCAGCGCCACGGCGGTACAGCCCCTCTTTGCCGGAGGACGTATCGTGAACGGCAACAAGTTGGCGGGGCTGGGAGTAGAAGCTGCCGAACTGAAAGCCGAGGTGAGCGAGCGTGACATATTGGAGAACATCGAGTCGTCGTATTATTTAGTGCTGGGACTTCAAGACAAAGTCCAGACCGTGCAGTCCGGCTTGGCACTGTTGGACTCGCTCACGCACACTGTGGACGTGGCGCTGCAGGCGGGATTGGTGACGAAGAGTGATGCGCTGCAAGTGGAACTGAAGAAAAACGAGATACGTGCCAAACAGTTGCAACTCAGCAATGGTATCGAACTGGCATCACGACTGTTGTGCCAGCAGATTGGCATTGACTATCCTGACGGCGGGTTGGTGCTGGCGGATGAGAAGCAAGCGGTTGAACCTGTCCGTCTGTTGGCGCTGCAGAGCAATATGGATCGTCCTGAACGCAAACTGTTGGACCTGCAAGTGAGGGCGGAAGAGTTGAAGAAAAAAATCACTATCGGCGAGGCCTTGCCGCAGGTTGCTTTGGGCGGCACCTATTATTGGGGCAACCCTGTCAAGGTGAACTACAACCATAACGGATTGCTGTTCGCCACCGCTGTTATCCCCCTCACGCAGTGGTGGGAGACATCGCACAAGATTCGCGAGCACAATATTGCCATCCGCCAGTATGAATTGCAGCGCGACAACCTCAACATGCAGATGGGACTGCAGGAAAGGCAGGCGTACAACCAAATGGTGGAGGCGCAGGCACTGTTGGTGTCCGACTCGTCTGCACTGGCAATGGCGGAGGAAAATTACCGTTTGGCTGAACTGAACTACAAGGCAGGGGTGAACACCCTCAACGATGTCTTGCAAGCCAACGCTTTGCTCCTGCAGGCGCAGAACGCCATCACCGACAGGCGTATATCCTATCTGACCGCAAAAAGGCGCTACGAAGACCTGACGAGATGATTGCCATTTTGTCAGTCACATGGCAGAGTTCACATGCCGGAAACTGACAGATTGTACACGATTCTTCTTTTGGCATTTTAATTGCAAGAGGTTCGGCAAAACAATTAAAATCCGAATGAATATGGCAACACAGAATCAAACACCGTCCGCTTCTCAACATGAGAACTTGGACAAGTACGCAATCAACCTGAATGAGCGTGCTAAAAGCGGCAAGTTGGACCCGGTGATCGGTCGCGACGAAGAAATCCGCCGTGTGCTGCAAATCCTGAGTCGCCGCACAAAGAACAACCCTATCCTGATAGGAGAGCCGGGTGTCGGTAAAACCGCTATTGCGGAGGGACTTGCTTTCCGTATCGTGCGTGGTGACGTGCCTGAAAACCTGAAGAAGAAACAACTATATTCGCTCGATATGGGTGCACTGATTGCCGGTGCCAAATATCAGGGCGAGTTTGAAGAGCGTCTGAAGGGCGTAGTGAACGAGGTGGTGAAAGCCGAGGGCGAAATCATCCTCTTTATCGATGAGATTCATACCCTGGTAGGTGCCGGACAGTCCAGTGGTGCCATGGACGCCGCCAACATCCTCAAGCCTGCCTTGGCGAGGGGAGAGTTGCGCGCCATTGGTGCCACCACGCTCAGCGAGTACCAGAAGTATTTCGAGAAGGACAAAGCGCTGGAACGTCGTTTCCAAATCGTCATGGTCGATGAACCTGATGAGGCGGCGACTATCAGTATCCTGCGTGGTCTGAAGGAGAAATACGAGAACCACCACCATGTGCGCATCAAGGACGACGCGCTGATAGCAGCCGTACAGTTGTCCACGCGATACATATCCGACCGGTTCCTTCCCGACAAGGCGATTGACTTGGTGGACGAGGCGGCAAGCAAACTGCGGCTGGAAATGGACTCCGTGCCCGAAGAACTGGATACGCTGGAACGCCAGATCAAGCAACTCGAGATTGAGCGTCAGGCGATACTCAAAGAGGACGACAAGCCCAAACTGGAACGCCTCACCAAGGAACTGGAGGACAAGAAAGCCGAGGCATCCCGTATGCGCGAGCAGTGGAAGAAAGAGAAAGCGCAGTACGACACTATCCAGAAAGAGAAAGTGCACATTGAGGAGATGAAACATGAGGCGGAGGTTGCCGAACGAGAGGGCAACTACGGCAAAGTGGCGGAGTTGCGCTACGGTAAGATCCAAGAGGCGGAGAACCGCATTAAGGCTGCCGAGGACGCGTTGGGCGCAGGCGGCGTCAGCCTGATTAACGACACTGTCACCGAGGACGACATTGCCGAGGTGGTAAGTCGCTGGACAGGTATTCCTGTCACCAAGATGCAACAATCCGAAAGGGACAAGTTGTTGCGCCTGGAAGAAGAGTTGCATAAGCGTGTCATCGGGCAGGACGAGGCAATACAGGCGGTCAGTGACGCTATCCGTCGTTCCCGTGCCGGTCTGCAAGACCCCAAACGGCCTATCGGCAGTTTCATCTTCCTGGGTACGACCGGTGTCGGTAAAACCGAACTTGCCAAAGCGCTTGCCGACTATCTGTTCAACGACGAGAACATGATTACCCGTATCGACATGAGTGAGTATCAGGAGAAATTCTCTGCGACCCGACTCATCGGTGCCCCTCCGGGATATGTAGGATACGACGAGGGCGGTCAACTGACAGAGGCAATCCGCCGCAAGCCCTACTCGGTAGTGCTGTTCGATGAGATTGAAAAAGCTCATCCCGATGTGTTCAACGTACTCTTGCAAGTGCTGGACGACGGTCGTTTGACTGACAACAAGGGACGCACCGTCAACTTCAAGAACACGATTATTATCCTCACCTCCAATCTGGGTACGCAACTTATCCGTGAGAATGAGGAGAAAGGTGTTCCGCGCGAGGAAACCAAGCGGCAAGTATTCGACCTGCTGAAGCAGACAATCCGTCCCGAGTTCCTCAACCGTATCGACGAGACCATCATGTTCACTCCTCTCAGCGAGGAAATGATAGAACAAGTGGTAGGCTTGCAAATCAGCGAGATACGCCGTATGTTAGGACGTCCTGCCGAACAAGGCGGAGCTGGCATTGACCTACGTGTGACCAACGATGCTATCCGCTACATCGCCAAAGAGGGTTACGACCCGCAGTTCGGCGCCCGTCCTGTCAAGAGGGCACTGCAACGGTTGGTTCTGAACGAACTGTCCAAGCAGATCATCGCCGGCAAAGTCAATCCGCAGAAACCTGTAGTGGTGGATATGCACAACGGCGAGTTGGGATTCTCGAACTAAAAACATGAAATAATGAAACATTTACATGCTATCCTGTTAGGTGCGTGCGCAGTTGTAATGACGGCGTGCGCGCCGTCTGCGTCTGATGACATCCATCTGCAACTGAGTGCCGACAACATCGACTCGGTCCTTGCCGACATGACATTGTACGAAAAAACGTCTTTGTTAGTAGGGGCAGGCTGGGGTAGTATGTTCGAGGGACTGCATATCCCTTTTACCCATGGTCACCGGGTGCCCGGCGCTGCGGGGGAGTCGCGCGCCATCAAACGTTTGGGCATACCCTCTATTGTGTTCTCCGACGGTCCTGCCGGGCTTAGGTTGAAGCAGAAAGGAGCGACGGCTTTTCCCGCTGCCATTGCGCTTGCTTCCAGTGGCGACACTGCACTGGTGCGGGAGGTAGGCAGGGCAATCGGCGAGGAAGCGCAGGCGGCAGGTGTGGACGTGATGCTTATGCCCGGCATGAATATCATCCGCAATCCGCTTGGCGGGCGCAACTATGAGTATTTCTCGGAGGATGTGGCATTGAGTAGTTCCATGGCATCTGCCATTGTGCGTGGCGTCCAGTCGGCGGGGGTGGGTGCGTGTGTAAAGCATTACGCCCTCAATAACCAGGAAACCAACCGCTTCCGCAACGATGTTCAGGTGGATAGTCTGACGATGCACAACATCTACCTGGAGAATTTCCGCCGCACAATCGAGGATACTGAGCCTTGGTGCGTCATGGCGTCGTATAACAGTGTGAATGGGACCGTTGTGCAGGAGAATACCTATCTGCTGACCGATGTTCTGCGCGGGCAGTGGGGGTACGAAGGGGTTGTGCTGACCGACTGGCAGCGACATACCCGTCCGGCGGAGAAGATTGCTGCCGGCGTGGATTTGTTAATGCCGGGCATGGAGCGCAGAATCAACCGTATATACCGCAATGTGCAACAAGGCAAACTGTCAGAAGAACGCCTTGACGAAGCAGTAGAGTGTATGCTGCAACTGATTGTAAAAACCCATACTTTCCGGGGTGACGGCGGGCAAGCGTACGATACGTTGGCGCATGCTGCGTTGGCAAGACGAGCCGGTGCTGCGGGTTGTGTGCTGCTGAAAAACGCGAATAACACCCTCCCTTTGCCTCAGGAGGTGAAGAATATAGCACTGTTAGGTGTTCACTCGTACCGACTGATTTGTGGCGGCACAGGCAGCGGATTTGTGAACAGCGCCCACCGAGTGTCACTCGATTCGGGACTGACAGCCGCCGGATATAGTTTGGACCCTGAACTGCGGAGGGTGTACGAGCAGTACGCCGGTACCCGCAAGGCGGTACGCAAAGTGTCCGGCATGGGGATTGTGTCGAAGTACATGGGGCAGCCCTCTTATAATGAAATGGACATACAGGATGAAATGCTGCGTGCAGCCATTGACCGTGCGGATATAGCCATCGTGACGGTAGGACGGCAATCGGGCGAGGGAAAAGACAACCGCTTGGAGAAAGGGTATTTCTACCTGAGTGATACCGAGCAAGACCTGCTGCGAAGAACCTCTGCCATGGCTCATGAACAGGGGAAGCGGATGGTTGTGGTGCTGAACATCGCCAATGTGATGGAAGTGGCATCGTGGCGCGATTGGGCAGACGCTATTCTGCTGGTTTGGTGTCCCGGACAGGAAGGCGGGCTGGCTGTGGCGGACGTGCTTAGTGGCGCTGTGCCGCCCACGGGAAAACTGCCGGTGACGTTCCCCGTGCGCTACGAGGACGTGCCCTCCTCAGCCAATTTCCCACTGGTGACTTCCGGCGATAAAGATGTCCATTACACCCGCTATGCCGAGGGGGAAAACATCGGGCACCTGTACTTTGACAAGCACCCTGAAGTGCCTGTGGCGTATGCTTTCGGGTTCGGGTTGACTTATTAGTCGAATTAGTCTCAATAGTTTATATAGCCGAACCAGTTCTATTGGTCCGAAACTAAACAAGCAGCCTCAAACGAGGCTGCTTGTTTTCAGTTTACGCGTTGTGTTCCAGTTTACGCGTGGTGTTCCAGTTTACGCGTAGTGTTTCAGTTTACGCGTGGTGTTTCAGTTTACACGTAGTGTTTCAGTTTACGCGTGGTGTTCCAGTTTGAGGGTGCGGGTTGGCTGGTCGCATACTTCGCTGGGACCGTAGTACTGGATTGGACCCGGATAGATATAACTGGTGTTGGCGTCCGCCCACAGTTCGCGATGCGCGGCGAAATACTTGAATGGTTCTCCGTTCAGGTCCACGAGGGCTTTCTGGATAACCGGTTTCATTTTGCCGTTACGTTTCTCCATGTTCATCATCATGGTGATAGGAATACCTCCTGCCTGCCACTGCGCAGCGGGTGTGGTGAGGTTCTGTACAATCGCCATGTAGCCGGTTTTGCCCTCTGCGATGAGCCATGCAGCGGTGCGTCCGAGCGAGTAGCAGTAGTCTGCGTCGAAATTGGAAGGTATAGCGCAGCGTCCTTCGTAGCCGAAGAAATGGTTCAGTGCGGAGAATTTGCCCTTGTAGGTGCCCTCTCCCTTCATGATAGCGAGGCGCTTGGCAACCATCTCGATGAGCAGTTTCTCGGTCTCGATCTGTGATACCATGACGTTTCCGTGGGGGTCGCGGTCGAGTGTAAGTTGTCGGGCGATGCCTTTGGGCAGGTCACGGTAGAGTTGGCAACTCTCACGGCTGAGTTTGGCCTTGACGTACTGGCGCTTCTCGTCATCGCTTTCCAGCGAGTTGAACTCCTCGTTGGAAGCGAGCAGGTCGTTCAGCTCGGCGATGAGTCTGCGCATGGCAGGGATGAACTCGATGAGTCCCTCGGGAATGAGGATCGTACCGAAGTTGAGTCCCGCATCGGCACGGGCAACAATCACCTTGACAATCTGCTCAACAATGTCGTTGAGCGTCATGTTCTTAGCCTCTACCTCCTCGGAGATGATGCAGATGTTAGGCTGTGCCTGCAGTGCGCACTCGAGTGCGATATGGCTGGCGCTGCGTCCCATCAGACGGATGAAGTGCCAGTATTTCTTGGCGGAGTTGGCATCGCGCTGGAGGTTACCGATAAGCTCACTATATACCTTGCAAGCAGTGTCAAAACCGAAACTGGTTTCTATCTGTGCGTTCTTGAGGTCGCCGTCGATGGTCTTGGGGCAACCGATGACCTGAATACCTGCATTTTTCTGCTGGTAGTACTCTGCGAGTACGCAGGCGTTGGTGTTGGAGTCGTCTCCGCCAATGATGACAATTGCCTTGATACCAAGCTCTTTGCATGCCTCGATGCCCTTGTCGAACTGCCAAGTTTCTTCCAGTTTGGTACGTCCGGAACCGATGATATCGAATCCGCCGGTGTTGCGGTACTCGTCGATAATGTCGGCAGTCAACTCGATATGCTTGTTTTCAATCAAGCCGCTGGGACCGTTAAGGAATCCGTAGAGTTTGTTCTGCGGGTTGAGTTTCTTGAGTCCGTCGAACAGACCGGCAATCACATTGTGTCCGCCGGGAGCCTGTCCGCCGGATAGAATGACGCCTACGTTTATCTGTGGGAAGGCGCGCTCTTCGCCCGGAACGAGGGAGATGAGGGGCAGCCCGTAGGTGTTAGGGAACAGTTTCTTGATTTCCGCCTGATCAGCAACAGACTGCGTAGGTTCGCCTTGCTTGATGGAGACAGCACCTTGCAGCGCAACCGGCATTTTGGGTTTGTAGTTGCTGCGAGCAATTTGTAGAGGACTTTTTTGCATAGAATAATTATTTTATATTATGAATTATTTAGATATATGTTCTGAGTGGTGGTTATTTGGGGAGTCAAACAGGTTCGGTTGTGCCGCTTTGTTTGTCCTGTTCGATTAGTTGCAGTAGCGCATCGACCGCCTGTTCCTGGGGGATATTCTTTAGAACGCACTGTTTGCGCCGGTAGAGACTGATTTTTCCGCGTCCCGCACCAACGTATCCATAGTCGGCATCCGCCATTTCTCCGGGCCCGTTAACGATACAGCCCATGACGGCAATCTTGAGTCCCGTAAGGTGTGAGGTGGCGGTGCGTACTTCGCGGATGACCTCCTCAATATTAAATAAGGTACGCCCGCATGAGGGACAACTGACGTACTCGGTTTTGTAGCGTATCAGTCCCGCGGCTTGGAGGATATCTTTGGTGAGAATGTCCAACTTCTCTTTGGGGAAGTTGGGGTTATCAATTTGTAAATTGGTAAATGTGTAGATGTGCAAATCTGTGGGTGTGGAAAGCAGCCATTTGCCGAGTTCGGCGGCGGCTTGCAGTTGGAAAAGCGCCCAGTCGGTTTGAGGGCTGGAGTAGGTGAGCGTGTTGTTGTCCATGTACAGACTGACGCCATGGTAGCGGATACTGCCGGGGTCGGTGAAATAGTCGCGGAGGGCGCGTGCTACGGGCAGTTCTGCTTCGGGAGCCTCGCTGAGGCTGACGCGGATCGTATCGCCAATGCCGTCAGCCAGCAGTGCGCCGATGCCGACGGCGGATTTGATTCGTCCGTCCTCGCCTTCGCCCGCTTCGGTAACGCCGAGGTGGAGGGGAAAGTGCATGTCCTCTTTGTCCATCTGTGCGACAAGAAGGCGCACCGTTTCGACCATGATGCGTGTGTTGCTGGCTTTGATAGAGAGGACGATGTTCGTAAAATGCTCGTCCACCGCCACGCGGAGGAACTCCATGCAACTCTCCACCATTCCGGCAGGGGTGTCACCAAAGCGTGACATGATCCGGTCGCTGAGGCTGCCATGGTTGACGCCGATACGCAGGGCGGTGCCATGCTCTTTGCATATACCAAGCAGGGTGGTGAAACGCTCGCGGAGCCTTGCCAGTTCGGCGCGGTACTCATCGTCGGTGTAGTCGATATGCTTGAAGACACGAGCGGGGTCGATGTAGTTGCCCGGGTTGATGCGGACTTTCTCGACGTACTGTGCAGCGAGGTCTGCAACGTTCGGGTTGAAATGAACATCGGCTACCAGAGGCGGAACAGAGGGGGCAGGGATCGGGTCCGTTGCCGATTCGTTTTGGTTGTTGAGAAGGTACGCAGATGGTATGGAGCTCCCCTCACCAGGTAGCGATAAATGTTTACGTAAGAGAGTGTGTATTTCACGCAGACTTTCGGCTTCGCGTGATCCCTGTGTAGTGAAACGTACCAACTCGGCACCAGCCTGGAAACACCGCTGTGCCTGTGCCACAGATGCCTCGATATCGTTGGTGTCGGTGTTCGCCATGGTTTGCAGGCGGACAGGGAAAGAAGAGCCAATGCCGACGGAGCCCACCATCGTAGTAGTGGTGCTTCGCCGGCATTGTGTGAGTGTGATGGTCTGCATACGTATTTACAGTGAATTGATTGCCACCTTGATGATATTACCACCAGCAAACCACATATTTCTCATTCACGTCGTGGTGATACCAGTCCGCGTCAGCGGCTCCACTTGACTCCACCCAATTGGTGTAGTGCGGGTATGCCTGCGAGAAGTACATCTTGTTCCAGATGTGGCGGGTGAGTGTCGGGCACTTGAATCCCCATACGGCTCCGTTGGTGCTGGCGTACGGGGTGGAGGGGTTGAGCCATCCGTTTTCAACGCCCTGCTGGAACTTGTTGTTATACGCGCTCTGTGACTGCGGGTGCAGGAAGACGGGGTCGTATCCCTTGAGTCCCACAGGTGTGTAGTTGTTGTCGGCGATGATGTAGAAGTTCTGCTTGGTGGTGTTCATTACCGTCTCAATCATGTTTTGCTTGACCGCCTCTCTCTCGGTGGGTGTCATCTCAGCGCGCGCTTTCATGTGGTAGATAACCGTCATCGTGAAGAGACCGCCTGCCACGTTGATGTAACCCGGGATAACGTTGTAGAACTTCTGATTCTGAATCTTTTCGAACGGGGTAGGCAGTGTGGGGTCGGTTGCCAGTTCGGGGTCGTACTGGCTCTCGTCGGGACCGCCCTTGAAGCCGTAGGTGAGGTTGAACACGGTGTGGTTGGTAAAACTGCCGTTTACGTAGTCATACTCCGCATCGGCACCCTGTCCGGCACGTGCTTGGTTCATCACGTGGAGGTGCGCCATCTCGACAATAGGATTGAGCGGGTCGTTCTCGTAGTGGTTGGACATGTTCTGAAGCGTGTTTACCGTGAATGCGGGCAGTTCGCCGTGAGGATTCTGATAACTATCAAGGGTGTAGTAGGTGTCGATATGGTCCACATTGTTGGTGTTGAAGCCTTCCAGCCGCACACCCACGCGATAGGGGTTGCCGCTGCCCACTGCACGGAGGTGCAGCACCACTTTCACCTGCTCGCGCCAGCCTTCGGTCTCGAGGAGTTCGTCGGCAACGGTCTTTGCCTCGATGTCGTAGTCAATAACCACATCGTCGAAGTCAACGTCATAAATGCCGCCACGGTCCACGTTGGGCCAACTATCCTCGAACATCACTACGCCGCTGGAGTGGTAGAAAGTCTGCTCTTGGTCGGAGGTGACATAAGGAGCAGGTTCGGGCAGGTTGACCACGGTGATGCCAGAAGAGAGTTCCGGTACTTCGGGCAGTTCGGGCTCTGCGCCCCCGGTGAGGTCGCCATTGGGGACGAAAGCAGAGTTGACGCTGCCACAGCCGCAAGAGCAGCCCCAAGGCATGCATTTCGCGCAGTTGCCGCAGCCGCTGCAATAGTGGTACTTCTCGCCCACTACGGTGTAGTCTTTCACTTCGTAGGCATCGTCGAGGAAGTAGGCGGGTCCATTGCCTGTGCCATCGTATGCGAACTTATAGCGCAGGGTGTGATTGTGCTCGGCATCATAGAGTACTACGTCCTTGGGGTAGGACTTGGTGTTCTGCCAGTTGGTGCTTTCGTTGTTGTACCATGCGAAGTTCCACTGCACTTGAACGTAACGGGTCTTGCCGAACTCGCCGTAGGTGATTTGGTCCACGGGGAAATCGTTGAGGGCGTACACCTCAGCTGTGACGGAGTCGTCCTCGGCGCTGATTGTCATGGGTGCGCGAGCTATGCGTCGGCGCTCGGGGGCCGGTGTATACTCAGCAGCGCCATCGCCTGCTACGTAATAGACCGCAACCATTGTCTGTGCAGGTGCTTGGAAGAGTAGTTTTACTTTTCCGAAGGGCTCAACGTCCTTACCGTTAGCAGGTGCTTCCACAACGGGATTGACCTTCATGGGTGTGATAGTCAGGTTCTTTTTGTGTCCTTGAGCATCGACGCCACTGTAGTTCTCGAGATAGACAGTGGTGACACCGGCAGGAACAGAAAGTTCCGCATAACCGTAGAAAGAGTCTGCATTGCTTCTGTCCAATACTTTGATAGCCTGAGAGGATTTCTTCTCAGGCGGATTGGGATTGCAAGCTACAAAAGCAAGCGTTGCGAGCACGAGGCTCGTCAAATACAAAAATCTTTTCATTACCTTAATGCAATTTTTTTGTTTTATATATTTTTATTCTTTTTCGTCCTCAGTGGGATTGAATTTCGGTTTCCTTTGCATATCCGGGGCTTTCGCCTCGGGCGCATCCATCATCTCTTGCATGCGGAGCCACCAAGCTGTGTGCCCCAAGTGTGTGCGGGGCATAAGGTGTTGTAGTGTGCGTCCCCAGCGATTGTCCTTGCTGCCGTACCATAGTAGCAGGTATGTTCCCCAGACAAAGATTATTGCGGCTGCGAGTACTACGTAGAACTGGGTCTCCAATGATGCCCCCATACGGTAGGAGAGATACCAAATGAGTACGATGATGCAGTCTATCAGTATCTCCGACAAAGCCGTGATGCTGTGGCTCATTCCCACCTCTATGAACGCATGGTGGAGGTGTGTTTTGTCGGCGCGGAAGGGGCTAATACCATGTAAGATACGTTGCGTCATGACGCGGAGCGTGTCGAACACAGGTACACTAAGCACTGCCAATGCAAGTGCTATGGGATTGAAATGGCTGTCCAGACGTATGTTGTCAGAGCTGAGCAGACAAATCATGAACCAACTCATCAGAGCACCCATTATCATCGTGCCTGCATCGCCGATAAACATCCGGCTACTCTTGCCAAAGACGTTGTGGAGTAAGAATGGAATCAGGCTTGCCATCATGGCAAACGCCATCATGGCATTGGCGATGTCTGCGCGTTTGATAAAAACGACTCCGAACAATCCCGCGCATGTCAGGCAAAGCCCACTGCTCAAGCCGTTGACGCCGTCCACCATGTTGATGGCATTGATGATGCCTACGCAGGCAAAAACGGTCAATGGAATGCCTATCCACCACGAGAATGTGCCTATTCCCCACATACCGTAGAGGCTATCGGCGCACATGCCGCTCCCGAAAATCATTCCGAGCACAACGAGTGACTCTGCTACAAGGCGCGTTATCTGGCTCAAGCCCATCACGTCGTCCAACGCGCCGAAATAGAGCAGCACCACCATGCCGAGTATAGCGGGCAGTAAGCGTGACACGTCTATCAGCACACCTCCGACAAGGATTGCACACACTACACCAAAGAACACCGCTATTCCGCCCATTACGGGCACGGGCTCCTTTTGCAACTTACGAGCATCGGGATTGTCCACCAGGTTTTTCTCCTTCGCGATGCGGAGTATCTTGAAATAGAACCACCTAACTGTTACCAGCGCAACGAGCGCGGGTAACATAATCTGCCAAAACGGCGTTTCCAGTTGTTCTATTTCCATATTGTCAAGTTTTACTTTGTAAAAACTTGTACAAAGTTACTGCTTTTTTTTGGTTTAAGCAAATATTCGGAGTGCTATTCATAGAAAAAATGTACTTTTTTTGCGAAAAGCAACATTTATAGCGCATTTCGGGAATGAAAGAGACAAGTTATTAACCATTGAGCGTTTTGCAATGGAACGGTTCACAGGGAGATGTGAGAAGGTGGCAGTTAGGTAAGACAACATGTAGGGTGGTGGAATAGACTTAGAGGGACGTGGAGCGGGGAATGGCAGATAAGAACAGGCAGGGAGCTGTGTCCCTGCCTGTGAAGAAATGCGATGAAAAGCAAATACGTTTTGCTTTAGCAGTTTGCTATAGTAGCAGTCGTTATTGCTTATTTGTTTTCAACGAGTTTGCCGTCGGAAGTATATACTTTGCCGTCGGAGGTGAGGATGTAGATGTTGTTGTCGCGTATTACTTTGCGTGGTCCAGCCTGTTCGCCTTCGGTGGCAGGAGCGCCGCTACCGCCGATGGGCTCGTAAGTAGCTTGCACTTGAATACCCTGCTCGAGTGAACCTCCGACAACCTGCCAACCTACGAACATGTATCCGTCCATGGTAGCCGGAACAGGCAGGTTCAGGTCTATGTTCTGCGTGTCGAGGAACTCGCCGTCTTTGCCGGAGTAGGTGACGGTGTAGTTGCCGGCAGAGAGAGGCTTGTACTGTGCCACGGAGATGCGGGCAGAGGTGATGTTCTGCAAGCTGTCGCTCCAGCCGATGAACTCGTAGCCTTCCCGGTAACAGTAGCCGGAGAACTCGTTGATGTTGGTGATACTGATGCCATGGGCGAATTGGCCCGAAGCAATGATAGTACCGTCCCAGTCAACCAGATATGCCCAGTAGTAAACGTGGTTGTACATCTCGTCGATGAGCAGGTCTTCGGTGATAGGCGCATTGGTGTCGAACGGCTCGCCTGTGGCAGCGTTTGCCCAGTTCTGGAAGACTATTCCTTCGTGTTGCGGGATGGTAGGCGAGTACTCGAAGGTTGCGCCGTGCTCTACTTGTCCGATGAGCAGGAGTTGGTTGTCAAAGTCCACGTCCATGTAGGCGATGGTATGATAGTCTGCGGGATTGGCGTCGCAGTCCATTGTGAGGGCAGTTGTGAAACCAATCGAGTCTTTGCCATAGAGGCGGTAGCATGCGGAAGTGCCGAGGTTTTTAATATCTTGCGTCTGGTGAGTATAACCTTGTCCGGTGATGCCATCGTTCCAGATGATGTTGACGAGCGTATCTTCGGTGAAGGTGTAGGCATGCCATCCGGTGCTATCTTTCGGGATGAGTGTACCCGGCCAACTGCCGAGAGGTTCGCCAGTGTTTGTCCATGCGTAGAGGTAGATGTTCTCCCAGCCGTATCCGTTGGTAGACAAGAGCCGTACCGTTATGCCGTCACCTGATGCACCATTGTACTGATAAACAGCATAAACATTCATTTGCCCGGTAACGTGGCTGAAGTCCTGATTCCAACCCATGAAGGTGTAACCCGTCACTTCGGGAGCCACGGGTGCCTCTGCCGATTCGCCGTCTGCTACGCGAACCACTGCCAGGAAGTCTCCGTTGATGCCGTAGAAGTAAACCAAATGGTATTGGATGGACTGGTCGCAAGATACTTGTACATAGTTGTGCACGTACATGCCGTTGAGCCAACCCATACCGGGACCCACCTGGAAGCAGGCATCCTCCGTGATACCCCGGATGTCATCCGTCTGCACGCCATTTTCGGTACTGAAGACGATGTTCACGTTGTCATACTGTTCGTCGAAGGTGTAGGAGTAGAAGCCGCTGATGCTATCAAATGCCATTTCTACGCCCGGCCATTCACCCAGGATAGGAATGTCCACGCTGTCGATGGTCTGCCATGCATACACGTAGTAGGTGCCGTACCAGCCGCCGTAGGTGTCTTCTTTTGTGAGACGTACGGTGATACCTTCGGGTTGCGGCTGCGGAGCGATGGTGTCAACACCTTCGCAGTCGGCAAGGTAGACGATATGGTAACCGGTTATTGAATCCAGTGGCTGTCCCATCCGGAAGCAGTACTCACCATTGATATCGTCAACATCAACAGTCTGATTGCCTACATTTCCCTCTCCGTTGTTGAACAAGAGGTCAATATTCTGAACGCCTGCGGGGAATCTGTACGTGTACCAACCGGTACTGTCCAAACGCATCTCAGCACCCGGCCAAGGCTCGTTCATGGCTCCTTGGGTCCAACTATAGACATATACATGCTCCCAACTCTGAGGAACACTCGATGCTTTCAGACGAACCGGAATAGCGCTTATTACCGGTTGTTCCGGCAGCGTGATGTAGTACTTCGCCTGCATCCAAAGGTCACTGGTTACATTCTCAATCACATTGCTGCCATCATACAGGCCCTCCCAGAATACGAAGTGATAACCCTCGTAATAGGGCAGGCTGTCCATCGGCAGAACGGCTGTTCCACCATACGGAACCTGAATCATCCCGAAAATAGCATGCGTGATGTTATCTGTCAGATAAACAGTATGACTGGACGTCGTATCTACCGGAGTCGGAGTTATCGAATCCGGATGGATGCAATCTACGTCAATGACAGGATAATGATTGTTTCCAGTCGTATTCGGATCACCCAACGCAAAGCACAAGTCAACTGCAGCCTTGACGTCCACAGTCTGATTGCCTGCTCCCCAAGCACCATTGTTGAAGAGGAAGTCCACTACTGGCAGATTCTCAAACGTGTAACTGTACCAGCCAAGCGAGTCTAAGGTGAGTGCCAAACCATAGTCTGTACTCAATGCGGGGTCAACACCTGCGGTCCAGCTGAACAGACGAACCTCGTTCCAACTCGACGGTACACTCATACCCAAGAGCTTAATGGTAAAACCTTCTACCGGCTGAGGAATAGTGTCATGACCTGTCGTGTCCACTGGAGTAGGCGTAATAGTATCTATCGGAGTAGGAGTGACGGTGTCGCTGGGCCAAGCTGAGCCGCAGGCTACAGCCTCGACGTCATATACGGCATTGTACTGTGTGTCATCAAGAAGACTACCTACACGCTCGCATTTCGACTCTGTAGTTGCCAGATTAGTCGTTTGTTTGTGGTTGGCGTAGTCGTTCCAAATATAATTGACAGACTCGAGGTCGAAGGTGTAGTAACCCCATCCGAGGCTGTCTCTTTGCACCTCTATACCCGGCCATCCACCGAGCGGTTCTCCTGCTTCAGTCCAAGCGTATAGATAGAGATTCTCCCAGTTGTTGGCTTGGAAACCAACGTTGATGGAGTTAGCCGGCAACGGAGTGACGGTATCCACAGGTTGCGGAGTAACAGTGTCAGTAGGCTGATCCAAAGCACCACACTCCACTTCCAATGCCGTGTATTGCGAGTTGCTGATGTGCGGCTGTGGAGGCAATAAACGTTGGCAAACAGAGCGGTTGGTTGTCAAATTAACGGTCTGAGTGCCGTCTCCGCTGTTCCAGATGTAATTAATAGCAGTGTCGTTGGGGAACGTGAAGTACGCCCAGCCCAAACTATCTACTGCTACAGCCTCGCCGGGCCAGTTGGTAGAGCCAAGACTCGTGTTCCAATAGTGAAGATACAATCCGTTCCATTCAGAAGGTTTCTGAACACCAACGGTAATGGATGAATGCAGGTCCTCTGTATGCTCCAGAATTTGAGCGGCATAGACCTGAATGGTTGTGTTGTAAATAGCGACACACCCTAAGATGTCGTAGGTCTTGGTGGAGTCGAACTGATAGGCTTCTTTCCATGCGTTGCGGAAAAGAGCTGATCCGCCGGGGAAAGTGCCTGTTAGGTTTTGTGCCTTGTTGGACGGGAAAGACTGTGCGCCCATGTTCACATCTCTGAACCAGCATACTTTGTTGATGTCAGCTGTAGTAGGTGTGGCAGTGGCGTCCGGAATAGCGGGTGCAGGGCCTGACACTACTGTGAGCATAGAGTCTGTGGGCTGCAGCTCGGGGAGCTTGCTGTACAGTTTAGCCGTACCGGTGACGCTGCTGACCACGTTGCCGGGTTGTAAGCGCTTGAAGGCATTCCAGTTAGAATAGATGAGCGATGTTCCGGTAGCATCTTGAACGTAGATGTAAGGTGCTTTGACGTAAACCACGGTCACCTGGTCGAGGGTGAAACTGACGCCAGAAGAGGAAGTGACGGCGTTGAGGTCAGCACAAGTGCTTGCGTTTACGAGATTCAATCCCATAACCACCAGCATGGCTGTGAGAGAAAGTAGAAAACGTTTCATACAGTTTTGTGTTTTGAGTGAATATTAGGTTTGTTTGTAGTTATCGTAGTTCTTCGCTCACAACAAATTGTTCCGGCGTAAGAATAGATATGTCGTGAAATTCGGAGAAATCTTTCGTATTGCTTGTAACAATCGTATCGCACCCTGCAGTCTTGGCGCAAAAGTATTGCAATGTATCTTCAAAATCTCGTGTAGGGTGGTCAATAGCATAATTCACGTCGGCAGGACTTATCGCGACCATAGGAATGTCCTCTCGGAGAAGGTCTAAAAGTCGGTATAATCTATCTTTGGGAAGTTTACGTAGGATATAGGCAATATTTGCGTAGGAAAGCACGCTGGCACATATTTGGAACTTATCTTCGTATGCACCGTGAAGGATAGAGATGGCTTCATCGTAATGCTCTCGCTGTGCAGCCAAGTCTAACATAATATTCGTGTCAAGGAATACTCGTTTCATGGTACCCACTTTTTTAGGATGGCAACAGTTCTTTCGTCCATATCATCGGATTGTAAGTTCATTTTTTCAGCCTGTGCACGTTGTTTATCAGTTAGTTTGTTCCACTCTTCAGTAGGGTTCCATATTGGGGTGTTGTGCATGTGCATATCCTGCCACTTGATGCGTGGAGACACTTTCGACGGGTTATCATCACGGGACTCTGCCTCTAACTCGTTCATTGACTCAGAAAGAAACGTGACGACAATCTGCTTGTCCTCTCGACTCATGGACATCAACAAGCCCACATAGGGGGCGAGAGGTGTCTGGGTAATTTTTTGTGCCAATGCTGTCATAGGTCTGCGATTTTGGTTTTGGGCGCAAAGATAACACTTTTTTTTCATATATGCAAGTATTTACGTAAAAAAAGGCACTTTTTTGCGCCTTTTTTGTACGAGAAGTGCTTTTTGTGCACTTTTTCTGCGGGTGTGACGGGAAAATACTCACTTTGTGAGTGTTTTGAGACGTTCCTCCATGAGTAGCAGGTCGTCTCGCAGGCGTGCGGCTTCCATGAAATTGAGGTCTTTGGCGGCGCGTAGCATTTGCTTGCGGGTCTGGGTGATGGATTTCTGCAGTTCTTTCTCCGACATGGCGTTGATGATAGGCGTCTGTACCGCTTCGTAGAGTTTCTTGACCTCGTACTGCTTGTTCTCTTGTGCGGCTTTGCTGAGTGAGGAGAGGGGGTTGCCGGTGTTGGCGGCTCCTCCCACGGCATGTGGTGTGATGTGGTGTTCTTCGTTGTATTTTTGTTGAATAGCGCGTCGGCGGGCGGTCTCTTCGATTGTCTGGCGCATGGCGGGAGTGATATGGTCGCCATAGAAAATGACCTTGCCGTGCTCGTGTCTGGCGGCCCGACCTGCGGTCTGCGTGAGTGAGCGGTGGTCGCGTAGGAATCCGGACTTGTCGGCATCGAGGATGGCGACGAGGGACACCTGCGGGAGGTCGAGTCCTTCACGGAGGAGGTTGACGCCTACGAGTACGTCATAGACGCCCTTTCGGAGGTCGTCCATGATTTGGATACGCTCGATGGTGTCCACGTCGGAGTGGATATATGCGGCGCGTACGCCATAACGGCGGAGGTATTCGTCCAGTTCCTCCGCCATGCGCTTGGTAAGTGTGGTGACGAGTACGCGTTCTCCCACTTCGACGCGCTGCCGGATCTCTTCCATGAGGTCGTCCACCTGGTGCTTGGTGGGGCGTACGTCTATCTCGGGGTCGAGCAGACCGGTGGGGCGTATGAGTTGTTCGACGATGACGCCGCCGGATTTCTCCAGTTCGTAGTCGGCAGGTGTGGCGGAGACGAAGATCGTGCTTATTTGTGAGGGTTGGTCAAGCGCCTCGTTGTCAAGGTGGGTGAACTGTTCCCATTCGGCGAATGTCATAGGCCTGTTGTCGCGTGCTGCGGGCAGCCGGAATCCGTAGAAGACGAGGTTGTCCTTGCGGGCTTTGTCGCCTCCTGACATGCCGGCAATCTGGGGCACGGTGACGTGGCTCTCGTCCACGACGAGGAGCATGTCCTTGGGAAAATAGTCCAACAGGCAGAAAGGCCGGCTGCCCGGCTCGCGCCCATCGAAATAGCGGCTGTAGTTCTCCACTCCGGAGCAGTATCCAAGTTCGTGAATCATCTCGAGGTCGTATCGTACGCGCTCTTCGATGCGTTTGGCTTCCAAGGGTCTGTCTTGGGAGAGGAACCACTGCACCTGCTCGTCCATGTCGTGCCGTATTTGGTCGAAAGTGCTCTCGATGCGTGCTTTGTTGGTGACGAAGAGTGAGGCGGGGAAGATGTTGTAGTAGTCGAACTCCTCCAGCATATGTCCGTCGGAAGGCTCGTAGGTGTAAATCTCGTCAATCTCGTTTCCCCAGAAGACGATGCGGAGGCAGTAGTCGGCGTAGGAGAGGAAGATGTCCACGGTGTCGCCTTTGACGCGGAACTTGCCACGTGTGAGTTCCAGGTCGTTTCGTACGTACTGTGAGGCGGTGAGAGCGAGGAGGAACTCGTCGCGGTTGAAGGGCGTGTGCTTGTCCACGGTGATGGCGCTGCCCGAGAAGTCCTGCGGGTTGCCGATGCCGTAGATGCAGCTGACAGAGGAGACGATGATGACGTCGCGCCTGCCGGAGAGGAGCGCTGAGATGGCGGAGAGTCGCAGTTTGTCGATTTCTTCGTTGATGGAGAGGTCTTTCTCGATGTAGGTGTCGGAGGAGGGGATGTAGGCTTCGGGTTGGTAGTAGTCGTAGTAGGAGACGTAGTATTCGACGGCGTTCTCGGGGAAGAACGCTTTCATCTCGGCATAGAGTTGTGCGGCGAGGGTCTTGTTGTGGGAGAGGATGAGTGTGGGGCGGTTGACCTCGCGGATGACGTTTGCCACGGTGAAGGTTTTGCCTGAACCGGTGACGCCGAGCAGGGTCTGCGCATGCGCTCCCTGCCGGACACCTTCCGTGAGTTGGCGGATGGCTTCGGGTTGGTCGCCGGTGGGGTGGTAGGCACTATGTAAGACGAAGTTGGTCAATTAAAAATTAACAATTAATAATTGGTAAATGAAAAGGAGCTCCTTGCGGCGCTCCTTTTGTTACAAGAATCACTTCTTGATAACGCGCTCGGGGATACGAGCTTTCTTTCCGGTGAGGTCGCGCAGGTAGTACAACTTAGAGCGGCGAACCTTACCGTACTTGTTGACGGTGATGTTCTCGATGTAGGGACTATCGAGCGGGAAGATACGCTCTACGCCGACGTTGCCGGACATCTTGCGAACGGTGAAGCGCTTGCGACCCTCGCCGCCGGAGATGCGAATGACATCACCGCGGAAGTCCTGAATACGCTCCTTCGCCCCTTCCTTGATACGATAGGAAACAGTTACCGTGTCTCCAGCCTGAAATGCCGGAAACTCTTTTTTCTCACCGGCAAAAGCTTGTTCTGCAATTTTAATCAGATCCATTTTACTAAAGCTTTAGTTGCCTCTCTCGAGGCTGTTAGCAGCAGTACGCGTCACTTCAAACGCTGTCCTTTTGCGCATATGGAAAAGGACGCTCAGCGAGAGGCGTACGCCAAATCGGGTGCAAAGGTACTGCTTTTTTTTGACATGTGCAAATATTTTGGGTAAAAAAGTAACGATTAAGGGCAGAAAAGTGTGTTTTGTGCGACTTTTCTGCCCTTTTTTTGAGAATTTCGAGTTGTCGAGTTGTCGATATTTCGATATTCCGAGTTGTCGATATTTCGATATTTCGAGAGGGCGTGTTATCGGATAACGGTGCCGAGGGTGTTGTACTTGACGCCGTCGCGCAGGATGACTACCTGACCGTTCTCGATGAATTTGCAAGCCTTGTCAGCAGATTGTATGTTGTTCAGTCCGTCGTGGGTCTCACCGGGTTTGAGTGCGGGACCGAAACCACCTCGACCATTGGCTGCACGGACGGTTATGTCTTTGGCGTTGGTGTCAACGGAGAGGCTGCCTGCGCCGGCGATGAGTTGCTGCTCGCCGTCCACGTTTACCAGGAATGCTTGGGCTTCGCCGGTCCAACTGAGGTTGCCGTCAGCAAGGATGACGCCGGTGGGGTAGTTCTGTCCTGCGATTTGGTCGGGAGCCCATTCGCCGAAGATGTTGGCAACGGTGTACTGAGCGGCTTCGTCGGTGCTGAGGATGGTTTCGAACTCGTTGTTGCCGGAATTGTGTGTGAAGTTGATAACCTTCGAACTCGGGCAGATGACGGCACCGGTTGAGTCCATGGTTCCGTACTCCTTGAAGGAGTAGGCGGCGTTGTTCATACCCGCCACGGTGAAGCGGCTGTCGTTGAGGCTGCCGTCGAGGATAGTGGTGCGTATGAAGGCAGCTTTGGACTCGCCGCCCCAACTGCGTGCATAGGTGAAGTCGTTGCTATTGCTTCGAACGGCGCAGTCGAGGAAGACATACCCCCAATTGGCGCGTGCGGGAGTAGTGGCGGTGCAGTTAGGCGCACAGATGACGTCCGAACCGCTCTTGCCTGATTTGCTGCGGCTCTCGTTGACGAAGAGCATGCGGTTCATGACCACGTTGCCATCGCCGCAGAGGTAATCGACAGTACCGTGAATCTCGCCGTCCTCCCAGTAGAACTCACCGGCGCGGTTGCTGTAGTACGTATCCTGGTAGGAGAGCATGCGTACGTTCTTGCAGATAGTCTGTAAGCCCTTGTCCTGCAGGCAGACAGCGCGTCCGGCAGAGCCGCTGGAGTAGTAGTCGAGTGCGTTCTGCAGGGTCAGGTCTTGCAGGTAGAGGCCTGTGGAGGTGTTGAGGAGGGTGGCAGTGGTGCCTATGCCTTCTATCTCTACGGACGGAGCATTGCGGATGATGGTGTTATCCATGGACTCGCCGATGATGGAGATGTTATCGCCTGAGATAGTGGTCAGCACCAGTTCGCCGAGGTCATATAGTCCGTTGGGAAGGAAGATTTTCCTGTTGCCGGTACCGTTGGCTTCGGTGAGTGCAAGTAGGAACGAGTTGGCGTCACCTGCGGGGATGATGTAGTAGCCGGTGGTTTCGTCGTACTGCACGAAATCGACCACGTTGTATATGGTTACTTTGTGTACATAAGTGGTGCCACTGAAGGTGATGGTCAGTTCGGTGGCTTCTCCATTATAACGGATGACGTGCTCGTCGCCGTCGGTTTCTACCTTGACAGCGAAAGAGTCGATCTGTGCTCCATTAGCGTCGGTGACGAGTGCGTAGGCTGCTTCGTTAGAGTACTTGCAGTTGCCGATAGTGATGAGCGCTTTGCCTGCAACGGGCAGTTTGATGGTGCCGCCATTGCCGAACGCCCAGCCGTGCTGTACGTCGTGCCAACTACCGCCCGTGATGTTGATGCACTCGTGGTCCTCAACGTAGAAATTGGCTTTGGTGAGGTCGTAGATGAAACGGGCAGTAGGTGTAACGACCTCGATAGGTGTAGCCTTGGCGTATAGGGCAAGGTCCTGCTGGATGGCGGTGCCCTCGGCTACTTTGACTGCCGTTGATTGTGTGGCGTTGAACCATCCGCGGAACGCGTATCCTTCGGGTACGGTGACGAGGCTGTCAGGTACGGTGTAGGTGAGTGCACTATTGCCCTCGACGGTGTCTTTGCGAAGGATGGTCTTGCCGTCCACATCGTAGTAGGTGACGTAGCAAAGGGGGATGAGGTCGCACGCCTCGGCAATGATGAAGGGGCAGTATTGTGCGCCGTTGATAGTGAGGGTGGTAGGTGTCTCACTGTTATAGACGTAGGTGACGTAGTGGTCGAAGCCTGTCGAGTTGTCGCAGCCTGCGCTTTTTACATCCAGCGTAGCCAGCAGTGTCTCGCCGTCGTAGATAGTGCAGTCGGTGTTGCTATATCCGCATCCGCCAATCTTGAAGCGAACCGGACCGTCCACCACTACTTGGAAGATGGGGTTCATGTAGCCGTGTTGTCCGCCGTTGTATCCGGGCTCGTTCATGAGCGTGACTCCTGCGGGCAGGTTATTTATAGATGTCTGGTCGCGCAAGTCAAGGGTGAAATCCTGGAAAGTGCGCACAACGGGTTCGCCGCTGACGGTGCCCTTGATAAGAATATTGGAGAGGGCGAGCTTCTTGTTGTTGGCGAAACCGGACACGTAGAAACGGACGGCTATAGTGCGACCGGAATGACCGGAAATGCTTTCTGCGTGGTGCAGTTGCGCAGTTGCGCTGTTACTATTGTTGTTGCGGAGCAGATGATCTTTGTCAATGGTGGCAATACTGCTCTCCACACCATCCACTACGAAACTCCACGAGAATGAAGCGTTGTCCGTACCGTCTTTCAGGGCATCGCAACTGATCTCCGTGAGGGTCAGGGTGAACCCTTTCTTCAGTTTCACACTGTACTCAATCATGTCTGTAGCTACTGCGCCCGGGTTGCTTGTTCCGGGCTGATAAGTGACCATCATGTTGCCGTTGTTGGCAACGTAGTCACTTTTGGTACCGGTGGTCAGGTCCGTACCTACATTGACACGGGTCTCTTGTACGGCTTCAGCAACCGCATCCGCCACGGTGGCATCGGTTTCGTTTCCGACCAACCAAGAGAAAGTGCCCTGTACGTTGTCCAGGGACTGTGCCTGCAGCGTCATTGCTGCTGCGAGGACACATGCTAAAAAGGATAGTTTTTTCATGTTGTATAAATATATTGTGTTTGTTGTTCGTTGTTCGCCCGCAGGTGTGTTTGTTCGTTGTCGTGTCGTTATCGTGTCGTTGTCGTGTCGTTGTCGTGTCTTGTAGCGTGCACGAAGGGTGCGGGGTGCCCCTTGGTGAGTCCGAGCGACCATAGTTGTTCGCTGAGGACTCCGTCGTCGGCCTGTACGTTGGTGAACGTAGTTGCCCCCCACCAGCGCCATGGTCTTGCCAGATAGATGGGTTTGCTTCCCGGGTGCACCAGTTCGTCGGTAGTGGCATGTCGTACTGTACAATCTACAAAAATCATGCCATGTTGAACAATTTCGTCCTCGGGAACGCTGTCGCGGCTCTCTTTTGGCAGTTTTGCCAGATTGTCAGGTGTGGCAGCCCTTCCTGCGGCGATATAACAGGCGTCGTTATGTTCGGCGCTGATCATACCCACCAGTTGTGCTTCGCGCACCACCAGCGTGAGTCCGCCGAAGATATAATCCACGGCTCCCGCCAGGACGCCGCCGTGTACGGTCACACTTGCGCCATGGTCGCCGTAGAAAGCGTCCTGTCTGCCGGTGACACGGCAGTTGCGGAGGAGACAGTTCTTTGCCTCGGAGGTGAAGGAGAGTGCGGAGGCGCGTTCGCGATAAAAACGTGTCTGCACGTCGGTGTTACCTGCGTCTTTGGGTCGGTTGGGCATGATGCGTTTGGGTCGCTCGTTGGGCGTCCAGTCTGTCTTGGCTTGGGAGATATCCACCAGGCTGTCCTGCGCTTCGGCGGCGCTGATGTAGAGGTTGAAACTGTTCTGGAAGATGATATTCTCGGCGTAAAAGCCGGGTGCGGTGACGAGTGTAGAGGCGTTCCAGCGGCGTTCGCGCTTGCCGCCGTAGTTGAAGCGCTTGCCCATCGAGGCGTACTGGTAACCGTGCCCGTAGTACCACGTGAGTCGTACGGCATTGGGGCTGATGTGTACGCCGCCGTCTCTGACCTCAATGTCGGGGGTGGGTGAGGCGTTGATGAGACGAAGCCCGGGGATGTCGATGGTGAGTTCTTCTTCGTAGTCGCCGGGGGCGATGTAGATCGTGGTGGTCTCGCCTGTGGCGGCGTAGGCTTGGCGTGCTTGGTCGAGTGCGGCGTTGACGGAGCCGCCGGCAGCAATGTGGAGAATGAGAGCAAAGAGAGTGAGAAGCATGGTTATTTACGATTTGACTATTTACAATTTTACAATTTATTTTTATATTTTACGATTTGACAATTATGATTGGGTGGGGTGCAGGGTCATTAGGCAGCGGTTGCAGTCGGTGCGGATGCGGAGGAGGAGGTTGCCGCGGCGTAGGTAGGTGGGGATGGCGTCTTGACCGGGATGAAGGCGCTTGCAGCGGTTCATCTCGTAGAGGAGGCAGTAGCGGCAGGTCATTAAGGGTGCATGGTTAAGGGTTAAGGGTTCATGGTTAAGGGTTAAGGGTTCATGGTTAGGGGTTAAGGGCTCATGGTGAAGGGTGAGGGATTGGAGAAGGGTGTCGGTGGCGGTGCGGCGCCATGCGTTGAGTGTGGCGGCGGGAAGAAAACAGGGCTGAGACCAGCGGATGGCTGTTTCTACGGCTTCGAAGGGTGTGTCTCCGAGTTTGGTGAGTTGCTGACGGACGACCGCCTCGGCGCGTTCGGCATTGGTGGCAGGAATTTTGTCGGCGGTGAAGGAGAGGGAGACGGGGGTGGTTGGTCGGGCTGGTTGAATGGGCTCTATGGTCAGGGAGAAACCATCGGCGGTTTCGGCGAGGGTGAGGCGGATGGGGAGGACGCGGCGGGTGGCATCTTTGGCGGACAGTTGTCGTTGGAAGTCGGCGTTGTAGGTGCGATAGACGGGTGTTCCTGTGGGTATGTTCACCCGGGAGGGCCAGTAGAACCCTTGGTTGCCGGCTACGAGTCCGTCTCCGTTGTGGAGGTTCCAGCTGTCTTTTATCGGGGCTGTGCCGAGGTACTCGCCGGTGGATTTGGGGGTGAGCATGTTGACCATGGGTCGCGGTCGCCGGTCGGGGCTGTCGCCGTCGGAAAAGAAAGAGAAATACTCCGTGGCGCCTCGGTGGAAGGTCTTGGCGGGGTCGGGGGTGAAACGGATGTGAGTCTTGCCATGTGAGGACTGCGCATATCTTCCGTTGGATGCGGCGAAGAGTGCGTCTAAGTGTTGGCGGTAATAGGCAACGACGTTGCGCACGTAGTCGGCATCCTTGAGTCGCCCTTCTATCTTGAGTGTGGTGACGCCGGCGTCGAGGAGTTGCCGGAGGTGTGCGCTGCGGTCGAGGTCGAGGAGGGAGAGGACATGCTGCTGATGCAGCATCTCGTGCATGTCCCCGTCGAGCACATCGTAGGTGAGCCGGCACATCTGTGCGCACTCGCCGCGGTTGGCGCTTCGCCCGCATGTGGCTTCGCTGAGGTAGCAGGCTCCGGAGTAACTGACACAGAGCGCGCCGTGGACGAAGGCTTCGAGTGCCACGTGGGTGTGCTCGCGGATATGGCGTATGTCGTTGATGCTGAGTTCGCGTGCCAATACGACCTGTTGGAAGCCCATGGCTTCCAACTCTTGCACGCGTTCGAGGTTGCGGATGTCGCACTGGGTGGAGGCGTGGAGCAGGTGGTCGAAATGGCCGGATTGGAGTAATATTTGCGCCAGATAGAGGTCTTGGATGAGGATGGCATCAACGCCGATGCGCCGGTATGCGTAGGCGAGGTGGACGGCTTCGTCGTATTCGTCGGGGCGGAGTAGGGTGTTGAGGGTGACGAAGACGCGGACGCCGAAGATGTGGGCGTAGCGGCAGAGGGCTTCGATGTCTTCGAGGCTGTTGCCGGCGGCTTTTCGTGCGCCGAAGGCGGGTCCGCCGATGTAGACGGCGTCCGCGCCGGCGTCGATGGCGATGCGTCCGATGTCGGCGTTTTTCGCAGGTGCGAGGAGTTCTATGTAGGTGGGATTATTTGTCGTCATAGTGTCCGTAGGCGGCTAAGACGAGGACAACCACCTCTGTGTCGAAGATGCGATATACCAATCGGTGTTTTCATAGGTCATATCCGCAGCGTTTTAGCATTTCTGTGACGGACTCGCCCTCTTTCTGGACAACATATTCGCCGCGGGCATACTGTTGCTCCGATTTCTCGAGCATAGCAAAGTATTCGTCCTCACTCATGCGGGTAGGATCGCGCTTCACTTGTTTGGCCAAATTGGACAAGTATTTTGCTGCCTTACGCAGTACGTTTTCATCCTCGGATATAATTCCCAAACTCTGATAGATGTTAGTGTTCAATTGTAAAGCATTCATGATTTCTCGTTTTTTTACGTTTCGGGGTGCAAAGTTACTTCGCGTTCGGCAAGAAAGTCGCACAGAACGAGACCTACGTAAACTACAGTCTCGTTAAAGCGATTTCTGCCTCCACTCTCCCCACCACGGCATAGCCGTGTCGGGGACCCCGAAGGGGGTTGTAACGTTTGCGGGTGCAAAGTTACAACTTTTTTTTGACATATGCAAGGGTTGGGGTGAAAAAAGTGTGATTTTTTTGGGGAGAGCAAGCGCCCTAAGGGCTAACAAGGAACAGCTCGAGGGGGGGGGCGTGTGGTCAAGAATGGTATTCTTTTATAGTGGTCGATTACTGCTTGTACGCGTTTTGTCATGACAAAGTAGAGGGGTGTAGGGTGGAACAATGACAGGAGAGTGGGGTGTGTTGGATGGAACTATGAAATATAGGGTGTTGTTGGGTGGAATAAAAGAAAGTAGTGCCTTATCAGCCGATTTTATGCAATTCATGAGATTACAATCTGGGGGGGGTAATTTCGCGCGTTAATATTATAAGGAGTGATTTTTTGTACGTGTTCATTCTGAAAAATCATCATTTTTGGGCAAAAATGAGAAATTTTGGTAAAAAATAGCGAAAAAGGTGATAGATTCTCCACAAAAATTTGCATATTATAGAAAAAAGTATTAACTTTGCAACTTAATTAATGAAATGAGATACACGTAAAGGGTTGTGTTCAGCCATAATCGTACACATGGTGAAAGGGGCGGCGTGATTGTGAAAAGGTCATTGTTGCTTTGGATGTTGAGTATATGTCTCTCGTGCGTCACGCATGCGAGCACATCTGCGTTGTACGATAAGCAGGTCCGGTACAATGCTGCTGAGGCGGACGTAGAGGCGCGTCGTTTGGTTGATTCGCTCACGCGCGCTCTGTCGGGCACTCCGGGTTTGCTGACGCTGACGGGTCGGGCTGCCGAACTCCCCATGGACAGTGCGGTTGCCTCGGCAGATACAGCCAAGGCACGCAAGCCGTGGTTTGCCCTGAAGAACAACCTGCTTTACGATGCCGCTCTGACGCCCAACCTCACGCTTGAGGCGCGGCTGAGCAAACATTGGACCTTGCAGATAGAGGCGGGTTTCAACCCCTGGCCTTTGGACGACAAGGTGGAGCATAAATGGCGTCATGTCCTTGTGGGCGCCGAAGCCAAGTATTGGTTTAACCGTGCTTTCCGTTGTGATTTTATCGGCGTGAACGCTTACTATACGCACTTCAATGTGGCGAAGGGCAATTATCCTGTCGGATGGCTCTATCCGGATGTCAAGCAGTACCGCTTGCAGGGCGATGCTGTGATGGCGGGCGTCAGTTATGGTTGGGCGTTCCCCGTGTCCAAGCATGTGGCTTTCGAACTGGAGGCGGGCGTTGATGCCGGTTATGCGTGGTTTAACCGCTTTGAGTGTCCCCACTGCGGTGCCCTTATCGACTCGCCCCGTAAGTGGTTCGCGGTGCCTAAGGCGGGAGTGAACATCAGTGTTGTCCTGCCTCAGAACGATGACGATGACTGCCCCTGCCGCAAGTGGAAAGAGGAGGAGGAACTGGCGCAGACAACCGACACCATCGCCTCCCTCCGCGGCGACAGCCTTCTGGGTGTGGACAGCCCCTCTGTCCGTCCTGTGGAACCTGTCATCCCTGTCGTGCCTGCCGGACCCGAAGATACCGTCGTGCCTGTCATCCCCGTTGCTCCCGTGGCGGAGCCGGCACCTCTGTCTGCCCCCGAGCGCCTGAAAAGCCGTATCCTGCACCCCTTCAGCGAGTACCGGCCGTACTCCTCGGACATGGTTCTCGCGCGTGACAGCGATGCGCTCTACGTCTATTTCGAACTGGACAGCACCGTCCTGAAACGCGACTTCGCCGGCAATGGCGTCATCCTCGACAGCATCGTGCAGATCGTGACGGCTCTCCGTCAGGACACCCTGACCGAGATGAGGATGATACAGATTGTGGGCTTCGCCTCTTTCGAAGGTCCTACCCTCCACAACAACCAACTGGCAGGTGCCCGGGCAGACGCGCTCAAACAATATATACAATCGCACGTGGACGTGCCTGACTCCCTCTTCGAGGTCAACAACGGCGGCGAAGGCTGGGCGGAGATTACATGGATGCTCGAGCAGAGCAACTACCAACTGAAGGACAAAGTTCTGCAAATCATCCGCGAAGAGCCCAATCCGGCTAAGCGCGAACAGCGAATACGCAGCTTGAACAACGGTTGGGTGTTCGAATATATCCGCGACTACCTGCTGCACCGCCAGCGCAACTCCGGCTACATTCGGGTTTATTTCGACAAATTGAAGTAATTCTCTTAGACCCTATATATTATATATACGATGTGTAACGAAAGATTTAGAGAATGAGTCAGGATTTGATGATAAAACTATTCGACGAACGCCAAGTAAGGGTCGTTTGGGACGATGAACAGGAGAAGTACTATTTCTCTGTAGTAGATGTGTGCGCGGTGCTGACAGACCAGCCTGACTATCAGGCGGCACGCAATTATTGGAAGGTGCTGAAGCACCGCCTTGTTAAAGAAGGATTTGAACCGGTTACAAATTGTAACCAGTTGAAAATGCCTTCGGCAGATGGTAAGCAGCGTCTTACCGATGTAGCTGACACGGAGGGGGTTCTGCGGATTGTACAGAGTATTCCGTCTAAGAAGGCTGAGCCGCTGAAGCGTTGGTTGGCGGAAGTGGGAAGTGAGCGACTGACTCAGATGCAGGACCCGGAGAAAAGCATCGAACAGGCTATACATGACTACCGTCGTTTGGGGTACAGCGAGGCGTGGATTAACCAACGCGTGCGCTCTATAGAAGTACGCAAAGAACTGACAGACGAGTGGAAGCGCGGCGGAATAGAGGAGGGAGTGCAGTTCGCCTCACTGACGGACATTATTACTAAGAAATGGAGCGGTAAGACGACAAAAGAATATAAACAACTGAAGGGACTGCGCAAGGAGAGTCTGCGCGACAACATGACCAATGTGGAGTTGGCACTTAACTCCCTTGCCGAGGCTTCGGCTGCCGAACTGAGCAAGCAGCGAAGCCCAAAAGGTTTCAAAGAGAACGCGCGCGTAGCAAGCGAAGGTGGCGATGTTGCAAGGGTGGCACGCGAGCAACTGGAGCAATCGCTTGGCAGACCGGTGGTGACCGGACAGAAAGCCTCCGACTACATCCATCCCATTGAGGATGTTGAGGCGAAAGTACTTCCCAAGGGAAAGAATACGCCTGACAAAAACACTGAAAAATAAACAAAATAAATAACTAATGTTTAACAAAACAATTAAAACAATGAAATCAATCAAAACATTTGCCTTGATGGGCGCAGTCGTCCTGATAGGCAGCGTAGGATTCACATCCTGCGAACAGAAAAACAACAGTCCGGAGATCGACCCGATAACCGGTAACTACAATGGCGAGGTTGTAAAAACCGAGTTCATGATTAACATTGCCGAGAACATTGCAGGTACTCCTGACGCAGTACGCCATATGCCATCAGCAACCGTTCAACAGAAGCAGGACCGTCCCTCTTTCCGTGGTATGGACAAAATCGTCTTGATTCCTTTTGATGCTAATTTTGACACTCGTCTTGGTAAGAATATTCTCTTGGCTCCTATTGCAACTGCTTCCGGAACTGATTATGGACAACTGAATGCTGCTAACAACATTATCTACGAAGATGTGGCAATTCCTATCGGTACCAAACGTTTCTTGTTCTATGGCAAAGCTATTGATGAAAGCAATGATTCGAATGAGGATAATACGGTTAACATTTCCTCTGATGACGCTAAAAAGCATCAGTATGGTATTGTTACTGCCAACAATCTGTATGGTGCTTCGACGAATCCCAGCAGTATTACTTTTGACTTAGTGAAGATTTATAGCGCCGATGGTATCCCTACTCATGCGCAAGAGTTGGCAGCCTATGTTACTGCTATTGCTAACTGCGATAATGGAGCAGGTACTCCGGTTAAATGGGAGGACTATACCACAGCAAACGGTGGCAATGACGCTCTTCATGACCTGTACACCACTTTTATCACTATGAAAGCCGGTTCTCAAGGTGCCATCTTGGCTGCTGTGGAGGACCTCTACAACACCCTTGAGCGCTATCAGGAGTCGGCTGTTTCTGCCGATCCGTTGGTAGCAAACATCATGACTGCTATCCTCAATGGTACGGATATTACCACTGCAACTGCTGGCGATGGCTTTAAAATGAAGCGTAAACTGGAGTGGGAGTCTACTATGGGCTTCAAGGATTATCCTCACTCTATCGGTCTGCCTGATGGTGCTGCTGTAATTAGTTGGAACACCGCTGATCCTGCTGCTAAAAAGTTTGTGCCAGTTGTTGGCGATCATGCTACTATTGGGTCAGAAACTGGTGCTGTTGAGTTCGGTAAACTGACTCAGTTCGTATATCCTGCTTCTTTGCAATATTTTGCTCAGAGCACTATTGAGACTGCCACTTCCTCGAAAAAGAGTTATTATGACGGAGTGAGCAATTGGACAACTATCCTTGGTCAATATACCGACAACGGAACCGTGCAGAGCAATACTAAGTCTGTTGCTATTCATGATGCTATAGAGTATGGTGTTGGTAAACTGGACGTAGTTGTTAAGAGAGGTGGTGACGCTGGAGCTGTTTCCTGGACGGATAATGGTGAAGCAGCAGGAGCAGATCCTGTGGTCTTTACTAAAGATGGTGCGCAGTTGCGTTGGAAAGGCTTATTAATCGGTGGTCAGAAACAGGTGAATTATGACTTCACTCAGAATGAAGGTGCTACTGACGTATTTGTTATCTACGATAATGATTTGAATGGTAAAGTAACTGATGCTGAAAGTCCTGATAAAGGTTTGGTACTCATTCCTAATAACGGAACACCTGTAACTAACCACACGCTGGTATTCTCCTCTAAGAACAACAAGTCTGGTGAAACAATGGGCGACGATGAAATCTATGTTGTTCTTGAGATGAAGAACACTCTGGGCGACTTCCTTGGCAAAGATGGTAATTTGATACCGGAGAATGGCACCTTCTATTTAGTTGGCAAACTGAATAGCACTACTGTTAATGCTGCTTCCAAAGCCAGTACTAATCGTCCGGATAATTTCAACCTCTTCTACAAGGATTATACCACTACCCTTAATATCACTCTTGGTGCGAACTGCTTGAAGAGCGCATACTACACCATTCCTGACTTGCGTTCGAGCAACTTGGAACTCGGCTTCTCGGTTGATTTGTCATGGAAGGCCGGTCTGATTTTTGACGTTGAACTTTAATCGTTCTTTCTTGACTGATTTCATTCCTCGGAACTCCGCGGCTCTGCTTCGGCAGGGCTGCGGAGGAACGATGGAAAGAAAAGCAGTTGATGTAAATTGGTTTTGAAGAAGTGGTGTAGAAATATAGTGTTAGGATGGCTCTGCATGGTAGGCATGCAGGGTTGTGGCGTGTTTGAGTTGATTGATGATGACCTGTCGGTCTGCGGAACAGACTTCGAGATGGTGGTCAGGATGCAACTGCAGACCAACCTCGACCTTGAGTTGCAGACGGTCCTTTATGCTGAGACCGACCTGCAGACCCGTACTATCCTGCACGACTATTTCAGCCATATCTTCACCGACCATGCGCACGACATCAGTATCGGTTTCTACGACACCACGAAGGACGAACTGGTGTACTCCATCAACGAGGTCATTGATGCCAACCAGTCCACCTACACGTTCTTTCTGCCGAAAGACGAGTACCATGCCATCGCCCTTGCCAACCTGAAGAATAATGGTATTGCCACGCTGGTGGATACCCTCAGCAGTCGTCAGGTTAGACTGACGACTCCGGTGCAGGACACCTTGCTGACGCAGCAGACCGGTCTCTTCGCTACGCAGCGCGAGATAAGTGTCATCGACACGGCTGACCAGTGTATCGACCTTACGCTGCATATGGTCACCAGCGCGCTGGCACTGGTCATTGACACCACCGGCGTCACCGTCCATGGAATCACTGCCTGTATGGGACCTACGGTCAACAGTATGATGCTGCGCGACAGCCTCTTCCTCTACGACCATCCGAAGATTATCCGGATGGAGACGATAGACCCGAACATCTCCGCCTCTGCGCCCATGGCAAAGAGAGCGCAGGTGGAAGAGGAGAGTTACCATATGGCATTACTGGGCAGTGCTTCGTTCCCCTCCGCCGAGACACCAGATGCCAACGATGTGTATTACGAGGCGAAAGTGTATGTGAGCATGACGGACGGCACCATCACTGAGACGGTCCTGTCGGTGCACGAACCGCTCAGGGCAGGACAACTGAAAGTGTTGCGTTTGCAACTGCAACCCGACGGTGAAGTGGTGCCCATCGAGGCTCCCGAAGTGGGCGCATCGGTCACGCTCGACTGGAAGAACGGAGGCGAGCATAATATCGAGATATAGCTTGATAAGTTTAGAGTTTAAAGTTCTTACCTCGCAGGGCTCGGACGATCGGCAAAGCCGTGGAGAGTTGAGAGCGAGATACCGATATATCGAGATGTCGAGATATCGAAATAGCGAACACGAATAACACGAATAACGCGAAAAAGAAGACGATTTGATAAAGCAACGCACATATGATGATAATTTGCGCATGCGGGAAAGCGTGTGCGGAGAGATGGCTTGCAGGCGAGAGGGGCTTGTGCGCGGGGGAAGTGTGTGCGAGCGTGTGTTCGGTCGCGTGAGCAATTTTTCTATACGCGTGCGTGGGCGTGTCGTGCTGTGCGCGTATGCAGGCTTTATATGTGTGCTGTCCCTTGTGCTGTCGGGGTGCGAGCCGGTTGTGCCGGAAGGGTATGAAGCGGTGACGTTGCCGATTTCAATCGGTTTGCCGGTAGGTGAGGTGTATAGTCCACAGACGGCGCCGGAGCGGTGCCCAAGTGAGGAGGGTACGATGGCACGGGCTTTTGGTGACCCCGGTACGACTGAGCGGTTTGCTATTCCGCAATACATCTATTTCTTCATTGTGAAGGAGAATGATGATGACACGTGGGAGGTGTGGGCTACGGATACCCGGTCGGTAGCAGAGGAGTCGGGTGCGACTGATGAAGCGAAGAGAGAAGCGTGGGAAGCACGCTGGACCAAGACGCACCAGACAGGATTGTATGCTACGGTGGGCGACAGTATCTATCGTTTTGATGAGGAGATGCATCTGCTGCTCCCATCTCCGCGGTTCAACGGGCGTGTGTATGCCGTAGCGTCGGCGGTGCCGTTGAAGTTTAGTCCGAAAATAACCGTGGGGAGTAGTCTTAGTGAATTGCAGAGTATGAGGTTTCGTTTCGATGGTGGAACGGAATACGACACCAAGGTCAAGGAGAACCTGCAGAACATCTATTCTTCACCCTACAACTATAATTACAATGGCGCGTACTACGGTTCGTTCAGTAAGGACACGAAAGTACCGCATATTAACTTGCTGTTGTACCACGTGGCAGCGAAGGTGGATCTGATGTGGAACGTGGCGGAGGGGATACGCGGAGATGTGAAGTTGTCGTACATAGCGGCGGAGCATTTGTATGACGGTCCGTGCTACGTGTTTAAGCCTACTGAGAATATGATAGCAGGTGCGGCTTATGAATCCGGCTATACGATGCCAATCCTAAGCGTCCTTTCCCCCGGGACACAATGGAATGGAAGAGCTTATTTCTATGCCATTCCGTATAGAAAGAATAATAATGTAAGCGGAGATTATCCTCTGCAACTTCGATTGCTGAAGAATGGAGATGATCCATCGGCAGCCACTTCGTACTATAAAACAATAGTTGATACAAAAGTACCGACTGTTTGGACCTCTTGGATACGAGGTCAGATAACTATAAAAAACAAGGAATATAATTATCCGACACCATAGTATTTGCTGAAGAATGGAATAATTGCGATGAAGAAGCGAATATACTACATACTGACTATTATCCTGTGCCTCGTTTGGGGTGCAGCGACGACATATACCCATGCACAAGATCTGCCGACAGATGAAAAAAACGTTTATATATATGTGTCACCCGCGGGCAGTTTCGACAATGTCGGTGATTCTTGGGAGCATGCCAAGAACAACCTGCAGAGTGCCATTGATGTGCTGCATGAGCGCAATGATGTTAGAGATGGCAGTAAGAGGGGCTATGTGTTCGTGGCAGGAACAGAAGATAACGGAGCTGCGGAGTTGGCAGTGCCGGCGCGCCCAGAATCGGAATGGAGTACATCTGCCACCTATATCCCTAACCGTCGAAGCACGGACGATGCCGATGGTTCGGTGGTAAACACGTCTTTCCGTATCTACTCGAACATCTATGTAATAGGTGGATTCAGGGGGGACGAGACGGTGCCCTCTTCTACTGCCCCCGAGTATGCTTACTGCAAAAACCTCAAGGAGTTGCCAAACATGCGTTGGCTGAGTTCAGGCAAGCGCTATGGCGAGATGATAGCCCTGCATAGTGAGGGAACACAGGGCACGCTGGACAAGTCGCGCAGTTGGGACTTCAAGTACAAGAGTATCCTGTCGGGTAACCACCATACCAATACCTATTCGTTCTCGTACGATTCCAAACGAGGCATCTATAACACCACTTTCCCGCTGAGCAGTTACCATGTGGTGTGGTTCGGCACGAATGGTAAGATCGACCCTGCCACGGCAGAGCGCTATGACCCGATTGTGTATGACGTGGACCCGGCAGATGAGCGGGTACAGGTGAGCACGCTTTGGTATAATTTGGACGAGACAAACAATACGGCGGTTGTGACGCGCAGTCCTTCGGGCTATACAGGCGCTATCACTATCCCTGCAACCATCACTACCGGTGGAGAGACGTACAAAGTGACGGGTATTCGCAATGGTGCGTTTTACCAGTGTACGGGTGTGACGTCTGTGACGATGGGGGCGAACGTGACCACGGTAGGTCAGGCGGCTTTTGATGGCTGTACGGGCTTGACGACGCTCAACCTCGGCAATGTGAAGGAGGTGGGTCGTTTTGCTTTCTACGGTTGTACGGGGTTGACATCGGTGACTTTCCCGAGTACGATAGACCTGATAGAGCGTTGGTCGTTTGGCGACTGTGCGAATCTGGCAACGGTTAGTATTCCCAACACGGTAGGGTATATCGGGCGGTATGCGTTCAAGGGCACGGGCATTGACACGTCCACGTTGCCTGTGTATGAGAATGAGGAGACGAGCATGACGGGTCGTTTCAAGGGTCTGCCGTATAAGTCGAAGTTGGCGGGTTTCACCATCGAGGGCGGTAATGCCAACAGCACCAACCTGCAGGGTCACGACCATACGGGTTTCGGTGGTGGTGTCTATATGGTACGTAACACCGAGATAGAGGACTGTATCATTCATCACTGTTCGGCAGTTCAGCGCGGTGGTGCGGTCTATTTGGACGGCGGTGGTGATGTCAACTACTGCTATATCCACACTTGTCAGGCCACGGGATTCGGTATGCAACAGGGCTATGGAGGCGGTGTGTGCATCGACTACGATGGTCAGGTGGAGCACTGCTATATCACACAGTGTGCGGCCCGAGCGGGTGCAGGTCTGGCTATCTGTCACGACCCGGACGAGTACCCCGAGGAGACAGCTCCTATGGCGGACCCCACGTTCTACGATACATATAAAGGTAACGAAGACCTCGAGGCATCGGTATATAGTCCGTTTGCCAAGGCTTCGCTTATCACCAACTGTACCAGTAACGCCGAGGGTGCGGGTGTGTACCTGAACTACGGCGGCTCGCTGGACCACTTGACTGTGGTCAACAACAAGTGTATTGGCCCGGACGTGATTTATTATGGTATGCGCCACGGCCGTACCGGTGGTATCTACGTGCGCGAGGCGGCTGCCATCTCCAATACGGTGGTGTGGGGCAACGAGTGTGCAGTCAATAGCGATATCCAATTTGCAGCCTTCAAGAAAGAAGACTATTTCAATATCTCGGTGGACCATAGTGCGTTCTCCAAGGGGGATATCTCCGACTGGTCGGCAGTGGTCCGCAAAGCCGTGATTAACCTGAATGATGATAACTACCCGACTGCTTCTTTCAACACGGGTAACTTTGCTATGTTTGAGCATCCATCCTCCAGCGCCGGTATTCAGCATGATAATGGCGTAGTGAATCCGTCGAACACCGAAGCGGGTAGCGCCTATCAGGATGCGTACAACTGGCACCCGTTAGGTATGTCCAGTATGCGTGGTAAGGGTAAGCAGATTGTCGATGTCACCGTGGCTTCCAGGGTGGAGTTGATGCACGCCAATGCCACACAAGACTTGTTGGGTATCAAGTTTGAGAGTGTGTCGGTCTGCGGTGCCATCACAAATAGTTACCACGATGTGAACTTCTGCCTCATGCCCTCCTTGGAACAACAAGAAGGACGTACGACCACTGAAACCACCAATATCCCGACTATCTTTGTGGACCCGACCATTGTTGCCAAGGCAGCAGAGAGTGGCGAAGGTAATGTGGGATACAAAGAAGACCAAGCGTTGGGAGCCAACTGGACCTATGCTCTCAACAACCTGCAGGATGCTGTATTTTTCTTCAGTCAGTACTTGGTGGATCCGATAGAGACTCATAACACGAAGGAGAGTTATGTAGATCATCCGGAGTATGCTTATTATCGTTTGCCGTCACTGGATTCTGAAGGCCATATACAAAGGGATGGTGCAGGAAATATAATATACGACGAAACTCACTATCCCAACGTACAGATTCTCATGAAAGAGGGTTCGACGAACGTAGCGGGTCGAGGGGCATACCTGACGGGCCATATCCGTACGGCAGCGGTGCGCCCCGTCAGCAAGATGCGTTTGTACGGTGGTTATCCGAGTGCCCAAAAGGACATAACTAAAGATGACAAACTTGTCCCTATAATCACCGGTCGTCAGCCATATAAGTACAAGTCCGAGGTGCGTGCGGATGTGACGGGTGGTGACTTCAATGACCACTCCGTACACGTGTTCTCCATTGCTAATATGCACGATGTCATCATCGATGGTTTCCGTATGATTGGTGGTAACGGTAATATCGCGAAACCCGATCCGGCACAAATGAGTGACAAGGATTATGCCGAGGAAATAGCTCTGTACAACTCTGTGGCCAACGGTGGCGGTGTGGCGATGAACAACTCCAGAGAGACGTTCCCTCGTGACATGACGGGTAATATATTGCGTAACTGCGTGATTGCCAATTGTGCGGCTACGGAGGGAGCCGCTATCTTCGTGAACGGTGATGCCGAGCATGGAAGCAAATATATTGATGACGATCCCTCTAAAGGCAAGCGTAAGTGTATAGCCGAGCTGACGGTAGTGAATACCGTTATCCGTAACTGTACGGCCGGTGATACATGGGATGACCCTGACCGATATGTTGCGAAAGAAGACGACACACCGGAAACCATGCAGATTTCGTTGTATGGCATAGTAGTTGCAAATGGTTCTGAAGCCAAGATTATTGTGCGCAACAGCGACCTGATGAACAACTGCGGTTTCCCCTTCAAGTGCACTCCGGCAGATATTATCCCCACACCTTATACTCCCGGCGCTATTACCGAGAATACCGATGCAGGTCATATAGAGGTGTATAACTCGGTGATATTCAGTAATGGTCTGCGTATTCATGCCGACCGCGCTAACATTAGCAGTACTGTCTTCTGCCCGAAGGAGAGTTGGTACAACGTGACGGGTAAGTACTTGTACATGGGCTACGATGTACTGTTCCCTGCTGATTTGGTTGCAACCTTTGAAGAGAACCATATCTATCGTATTCTTACTCATACCAAGAGTGAGAACAATACGACGCGTCAAACACGTGTGGATGATGGTACTCAGCAAGGTGCTTGGGGTACGACTCCGGCAACAGAGATTTTGGCACGTTATCCTGACTTTGTGAATCCGTCCCGTAACGTAGGTCACTCGACTACGGATGATAAGTCGTTCTACGGTGGTGCGGTCAACTACGAACCGTTGCCGATGAACCCGATTGTCAATGCAGCCAATGCTTTGGCAGGAGAAGACTCGGGAACGGGCGCCGGTAGTGGCAGTGCGGATTGGGCTAAATTCATGGGTTATGATATTG
Source organism: uncultured Bacteroidales bacterium (assembly GCA_946619625.1). Lineage (GTDB taxonomy): Bacteria > Bacteroidota > Bacteroidia > Bacteroidales > Paludibacteraceae > Colicola. The sequence goes on along the minus strand of CAMOMF010000084.1, from coordinate 418 downwards.
CCTTGGGTACGCGTGACTATGGTGGCGACCCGGACATTGGAGCTATTGAAACTCAACGTCTTCCGAAGGGTGGCACAGTGCTTTATGTCACTCCGGATGGCGCCGGTAAACGCGATGGTTCCTCTTGGGCAAACGCCATTCAGGGTAATGCCATCTATCAAATCGGCACAGTTGAAGGCCCTGACTTGGCCACAGGTGATGCGCTTGACACGGAAAATGGCACATCGCGTGTGATTGTTAGTGGCTCCGATGCTTCCACAGCGGCCTCTGCTGTGCTAACCACAAATAGCAAGTACAACGGTGGTTGGGGTAGAGTGTGGTTTACCGACAAGAAAGAGGGTGCTGTTTTGACTTCAGTGGAAATTACTACTTACAGTAATATAGTAAAAAACTATTAAGATGGCGGCCCCACGGAGGG
>CAMOMF010000083.1 GCA_946619625.1 uncultured Bacteroidales bacterium | reverse complement strand
TCCACCGTGAACTGCCGCAATTGACCTCAGTACATCACGGATAGTCGTGGAAGTATTTAACCCAACAAAAGCAACCGTATCATCAAGCGTGGTGATATCATCAAATGTCACCAACCCGGTGTTCTGAATCAGCGTCGCCCATGCTCGTGCAGTGATTGGAAATGCCGTTGGCATAGACGCACTCGGAATACTACTAACCCACGAACGTTCTGTCTTCATCATGGCATCATATGCGATGATAGACAAATTGCCTTGATGATCTTCACTACGCACATCGGTGTAGTAAGTGCCAAACGTTATCCATTCGGACTTGTTCACACCGCTCTCGTTGCAAATACGGAATTGCAGTGAGAACTGAGCCATGCGCTCCCAATTTGCTGAATCCTCAATCAGCGTCACTCGACACTCAGCAGCATTGGCATTTCCAACTTCCATGCCGCTCGTTCCTGTCAGCATAGATGAAACGCTCAAGCTTTTCATGCGGTCAAGGCCGTATGTTGTCGTTCCACGAACGACTTGCCATTCATACCATGAAGTCTTGGCAGTTCTGAGAATTTTATAAATCGATGATGCTGTTTTCACTGAACCACCTCTATACTTATTGTTCTATCAGAGGGAATGTGATGTCTGTCCACATCTCTGTCCCGTCTTCTTGGATTATCAAGAACGAAGCGGGATTGTTATTAGAATACATTATCTTCGTGACCGCACCTTGCATTGGGTCATCATATCTGACCGTCACATACTCTGGGTATATGGCATTCAAAACGATACTCAACTCACTCGCTGTCAATGGGCGGCAAGTGATATCCATGCGAATCTTTGTGGCGATTCTGCCACGATGCATAAGTCCGTCAAGTGTGCGCCCTGTGTCTGGCGAGTCAATATCTGATCTCTGCCACTTAATTCCACCGCGAGCAATGTATGGGATGATATCAACGTTGTTTACTGTTAAAGTCATGTTTCTTCACCCCTTACATTGTCCCAGCACGAGCGTATTGCCGCTGATATCGTGTAGTCGAACGGGCAATCACATTGCCATCGAGATAAATATCAATTGGACGGTCAGAATTGTTCCCAACATTTGCAGAGTTCATTGCGCTCCGTACTGCATCATACACACCATTGCTGATGCCTTTAACAATCTGATCATTATTTGCCACAGCAGTTTTGCCACCAATAGAACCAACCAACTCTGCGCCCGCTTCACGAGCAATAAACAATTCGCCAACGTCTGGGAAACCGCCTGTTGCATACCTTTGTGTTGAAGTCGCAGACGTTCTTGAATGAGCAGAAACACCTTGCGCCCGCGCCAATTCGTTCAACTGTAAAGTCGCTTTGTACGCATCTGAATACAAGCCAGCTACGTTCCTGTCTACATCAATAATGTCTGGAATAATGCCTTGCATCGTTGACTTAATATCATTCGCAGTGTTCTGAACTGGTGTGAAATGCGTGTCCATTCCATACCCTAAACCATTCATCATGTCTGCGCCCATGTCTTCCATAACACCAGAGTGCGTATCAATACGGAATCCTTTTTTGAATCCATTGATAAATGGTTGACAAATATGATCCCAGACCCAATTGCCGATATCCACAAAGAACTCAATGCCTTTCAGTAGAGCGTCCATGATATCTTTACCAATGTTTTCAGTTGGCTCTTGCAACTTCATTCCGACATCTTGGATGACATTGAAGACATAACTGAATATCATCTCGGTGATACCTTCAATAGCCGCTCCAATTGCTTTGCCAATGTCTTCAACGAGCGTAGCTGCGCCGCCTTCAGTGAAGAACTTCACTATTTTGTCTTTGACAAATGTCCATACAGCCTTGACGCTGTTATAGATTTTGTCACCGACACCCGCCCAATCATAACTTTGAATCCAAGCGATGGCATCGTCGAATATCTTCTGAAGCGCTTCTGTGAAGCTTAATCCTTCCAAAGTGTCAATGTATGCTGTAAGGTCTTCAAACACCTTGGCCAACGTTCTGAGAGCAGAGACGACTTTATCGCCCGTCCATTTGGCAAGTGGCTTTAACCAATTTTCCCATACCCAAAGCGCATATGGTTGAAGCCAACGAAGGACTCGGTTCAAGAACTCAAAAGCAGATGCCAATAAATTGATTCCAGCGGGTGCTGCTTCTTCAATCACCCATCCCGCAAGTGGCAACAGAACATTCGTATATGCCCAATATAAAGCGTCGTCAACAATGCTGACAAAATCCATAACTGCTGTTTTCAGACGCTCCCATGCCTGTGTCAACGGCTCAAGGTTTAAACTGTTCCACCAATCGAGAGTCAGTTCACGGAGCTGTTTCGCCCATTCGTTCTCAGCCTTGGCAAGTTCAAATGCACCCTCATATGGAGCATCAGCACCACTACCACTTGATGTATCGGTCGGTTCTTCAAGGCGGTTTATTACATCGAACCCCATGATTTGGTTCTTCCACTCTTTCGCAGCTTTAGAACCCTTGTCTGTCGCCTTTGCCCATTTCTCAGACGACGCAATCGCCTTAGTGTACGTACCACGTCCGCTGAGAACTGCCATCAACTGAGCGAATCCATTGGCGACCTTGGTGATGAGGTTCAGCAGAGAGATGAGAATCGGAGCGACCGTCGCAATCATCTCACCGAATGCAGACCCCAAAGCACCTGTGGTCTGTACCGCCGCAGATTTCAAGCTATCAAGCGCTGCGGACATCTCGCCACCAGCCATGCTGTTGAATGCGTATGCGCTTTTCAGACCTTCTTCCATTGCCTTAATCAAGGCACGGATTGCCTGGCGGAGAAGCATAATCTTCGCCATCCGCCCGAATGAGTGTAGAACCTTTCCAAGACCTTTGTTGGAGGACTCCGAAGAACTTTTTAACTTTTTGAGTGAGTTGGATAGCCTGTCAACACCGCGAGCGGCAACGTCGCCTGTTCGCTTGATGTTAAATACCAGGTTTTCTACTTCCAAGGTCTTCACCACCTTGTTCACGTTTATGTTTCGCGTCAAAACGGTCTCGTGCAGCTATCAATTGAGCACGGAAGTTTTCAACCATCTTCTCTTGCTCTATTTTCTTTTCTTCCTCTGATAACTCAGTGAGACGATGCGGTTTCTCCGGGTATTTCGCGTTGCTATGCTTGCTGAAAGCGTTGGCAAGCGCCGTCGCCATAGCTTCGTAGAAATACGCTCCTTGCAACCACAACTCTTCGTTTTTCTGCTCTACCGCAATCTTGTGCTTATGCACATAAAATTTAAGCAGAGTGTAGTCCCCGTCCCAGAACTCGCTACAAGGTACACCCATCGCCATGTAGTAAGCGCACAGTTTGTCCAACGTGTCACTGAAACTCTGTTCACTCTGCTCGTCTATATCTACATTGGAAAGTGGCGGTGCGGTTACGTCACCTTCCAACTCACGTTTCCCTTTTCACCGCGTCCCATCAGTTCGTCCACCGCTTCGGAAAGCATACTGGCAAGGGTCTGCGTCAGTTGATCAACTTCTCGACCGTCTTCGTCAAACTCCTTCTCCGAATCTTCTGCCGACCGTTTCAAGGACGTGTAGATTTCATGAACCTTGCTGTCACTCTCGGTTGGATGGTTCGCATAGAATGCTCCACGGAACAGCACTTCGGGGGCGCTGAATATCATCTCATCAAGCTTTGCGAACTTGATGCCATGCCGCTGCTCCAACTTCTTCAAGCTGTTCGCAGTGTACATGAGACAATAATGTTTGTTGTCGTAATCAAACTCAATCTTCGTTCTGTCACTCTTCGCCATACATACGCTCCTTCAAAAAAGTCGGGGCAGAGCGTTTGTCCGCCCCGTTATAGTGTCATCAAGTCGTGGAATTTGCCGCCCAACCAGCGCACTCATTCTCGATAATCTGCACAGCACCCTGAACAGCCTGTGCGGCTTCAACATCGGGGAACCCCATCTCACAGGGTTCGCCACGGAAGTACATTGATTGCGTATCACCCGGGAGGATGAACTCGAACCACATACCCTTGCCGCCCGTCAAAGCGGCATACTCAGTGACGATTGCGTTCCAATCAGAACGAGACACGGGGTTGATGTTGCAGTTCAGAGAGAGGTTACCGTCGTTGCCCTGGAGACCCTTTACGAAACGATGTCTACGAGTCTCAGACAGCGGAGTCACGTCGTACTGCTCGAACTCAGCGGTGAGGCCAGAAATGCCCGTCACGTAGTCGGCAATGTTGAGGGTTGCGCCCGATGCTTTCTCTTTGTACCCAGAGGTAGGACGCACACCCGCTGTTGCTTCTACAGCGTATTTGATTTTGATATCAGCACTGGAAATTTCGCCCGCCATATCACTTTTCTCCTTTAGAAGTTTTCTTCGGCGCTTCTACCTTGACCTCGGCATAGCAGTGCGGACACTGCGTCGCGCCCTTGGGAAGTTCTTTCCCACAGTAGACACATTTCATGGTGTGTCCTCCTTATGTTGGCAGTTCATCGGCATCACCGATAACTCGCCGATATGATGCCCTCAGACGGTAGTTTCCGTTCTGCCCGTCTTCGACAATCACAGTATTTGTTTCATTATAATGTAGCGAGAAGAATGCCTGTCGCGCAGTTTCCAGGAGAGCGTAGGCTTCAGACATCGAGCCATTGGTGTGTCCGCTGACTACTTGAATCTCGAAGGTGCTTGTCCGCACACCTTGCACACCCGCGAACGTCATGTTCTCCCGATTGCGGAAGTCGCCAATCTCACGGACGAACACAGCGGGCAGAGAATCGGGAATCGGTTCGTAGATGCTTGCTACATACGCATTCGGATGTTCCGCCGATACCGCATCAGCTATGTAGTTGTATACAGCGTTTCGCGTTATCTTCATGAGAATATCCTCTCTGCAATGTCTCGCCAGTTCTGCATCACCGTTTCCCATGCCGTCTGCATACCGTTGCGCGGTGTTATCTGTGTGTACACAACACCACCAAACACCCACCGACCCGTCAGTTCATACTGATGGTCGTGCGTGGCGGAATACGAGCCAGGCTCAACAGGGAACGGCATCATGGATGCGTACTTGTTTCCCGTGGCGACCGTATCGCCGGCGCCGAACTCAAGTATCACGATGCCTTTGCCCGCCGCATTGATGCAGTACCCGTCTTCAAGTGGTTCGACCGTCACCGTGATTTCTCCGCCACTCGATGTGTACCCGCAAGCGTCAAGCGTATCGCGTCCAAGGTTCGCCAAGTCCTCAAGAAATTGGTCTACCTTGTTTTCGAACTCTTTGCGGTATTGCTTGTACAATCGGTTCGCTTTCATCACACTGAATGGGTTGTGCGGGTCGATGTCTATAACATGGTCAGCCACTCAAGGTCACTTCCCGTATTGCGTACACAATGTCGTTGAGGCTGTTTGCCTTGCGGACTACAACGTAGTTGTGCGGCTCGGTAGTTGGGACTCCAATCCACAGAATGCTGTCTTCCTGGATGGGGCAATCCAAGTCCGCTGTTGTCAGCGTCCTGGAATACTGACAATCTATGCCGATCATTTCCCTGTTCGCATTGCCTCTCGCGGGAGACACATTAATGCGGAGGGAAACGGGGTCGGAGTACGATTTCGTCTTCTCCCCCGTCTTATATCCGTCTGAGTCAACAGCATCCGTATACCCCTGGAACAGAGCGTAGTGAATCAATCGCTTATTGATTTCCAACTCGCGCATATTATCACCCGAACCTTGGAATTTGATTGACGTGCGCTCGGATGTACTCAAGCATATCGGTATAATGCCACTCACGGGAGATGCCGTTTTCAGTGTGTTTGAATTGGTTCTCGCCGCCTTGCATATTCAATCCGACAATCACCGCTTGAACTTGAACAACGTCGTATTTACGCGGCAGTTCAACTTCCTCTGGCTTGTCAGCATAGTTGATGTACATCCAATTCGTGATTTCTTCACGAGCGATATCAAGATAGGTGGACAGATCATCGTCCATCGAAGTGTCATCAGAAGCAATCTTCAGAATCGATTTCAAGTTTTTCAACTTTCCGGCACAGTTCACTCGCCCACCTCCTTATTATCACTTATCGCCGTCGGCCGATTTTTTACCCCGCTTTTTTGGAGCGGTGGCTTCCTCTTTTTTACCCTCGGTGGGAGTCTCGGCGACGAGGCCGATGACAATCCCACCTTCAACTTCTTTCACCATACTGATTATGAGTTGGCAGTAGCGGCGCGGTTCAGATACACGCCCTTCACCTTGTTGTCATACACGAAGATGTCGTGATACAGACGGAGGTCAAACTTCCATGCATCCATCTCCTGGTTGATAGCGGGAGCGAAGAGACGCGGCTCGCGGTGCTTTGCTACGGAGAACACAGCGGACGGGTGGATAATCATGAAGTTGATCGGATAACCGCCGACAGTGAAGCCGAAGTTGTTTGTGCCATCGTTCAGAGTGATAGCGGTGTTGAAGCGGCCTTTCGGTACGCGAACGACTTCCATGTCGTTGAACACTTCAACTTCGCGGTTCACATTGTTCTCATTTGCGAGAATGCGGGTAACTTTACCCTTGATGCCAGCGTAGAACTTCTCGGAGACATACAGAAGATTGCCCTCAGTGGGAACTTCATCATCTGCCATCTGCATCTGAGCTGCATCGATGAGTGCTGGGCAATCGGTAGTTCCGACAACAATGTCAACAGGGGTAGCAGTGCTGATGCCCGTAGTACCAGCGAGTTTTGCGAAGCGGTATGCATCGACTTCGGGGACTTCCTTGGTGCGAACAAACTCGCCCTGGAGAGTGCCGAATGCCATACCCATGGTCTCTTCGTCGTCCATAGCATCAACAAAGAGGGAGATACCACGGTCGCATTCGAGAGTGTAGTCTTCCCAACCAGAGGTTACATCACCCTTCGGGAAGCCAGTTGCGCGAGAGTAGTTTCCGAATCCACTCATCTCGGTCTTGAAGACTTGAATCTTGTTTGCACCAACAAAACGGGTGCGCTCATCAAGAGCGTCAAGACGGGAGGTCAGAGATGCTTTCTTGTAAATGCCGTCAAGAATCGGAAGGAATCTCTCGGCAAGCTGAATGGTGTTTGCCATGATTGCAATTCTCCTTTAAATAAGTATTACAACCCCGCATACTTCATCGCCTGTGCGATAATGTTGTCCTCTGCGGTCTGCGGCTTGCCAGCGGGAGGATTCCCGACAGACAGCGGGGGTTGTTTATTTAAAGCCGCAGATTCAAGTGTTTTCTTCGTATCAGAAAGATACTGCATTTGGTTTTTCAGCACAGTTTCGGTGTCGCCCTCGGCCTGTGCCTTGGCTGACGCTGCCGCAAGTTCTGCGGGATAACCAGCCGCGAGGTACGCTTTTTCAAGCGAGGCGATTGTCTTGTCTCTACGGAGTGCAGCGAGTTCTTCCTCGACTTTCTGCGCTTGTTCCTTTCGTTCAGCCTCTTTCCGCTCATCGTCAGACATCTTGTCGTGAAGCTGTCTTTTCCATGATGCGGCCTCGCTGTTCGACTTGGACAGTGCTTCGCGGAGTCTCTTTACCTCTCCGTCATCAGAAGATGGTGTCGGTTCTGGGAACTCAAAACTCTCCAATGCTTTCACTTTGTCCTCAGCGGACATGGATTCATACCCTTCAATCTTGCTTACATCAGCTTTCATTTTCTTCTCCTTTGCCTTTTAAGGTCTTCAGTGACCATGTGTGCGATTAACGTTTTCCCTAACGATATATTAAGTGGCTTGCGCCAAACTTACAGATAAAAAGCAACGACAGTTGACATTCAGTTCCGCTGTGTCAAAGTCGCCTGGGAATCGTGCCTCGTGTCCATCCCATGTGACAAACACGTCTTCAAACGGAACTGTCTGTCCTTGGATTTCCTCGTGCGCCTCACGCACTCGGTCATCCTCCATAGTCTCCCACGTCTTGTAGAGATTTTGGATGCCACTGCCTTTTGCGACCTCATAGATCGCTTCGTTTGTGTCTCGGTGACTTTCTGTCTCGGCTATTCTCATGATATCCTCAACAGTGCCACCGTTATCCAACTGCTCCCGCAGACGCTCGCGCCATGTCTTTCCGGCAACCTTCTTGTTGATCACCTTATCCAAAGTGCTTGCGTCCATCGGAGGCTCTATACCAAGCATCTCACCCGCCGCTCGGCTTCCAAGGATGTAGGACATAATTAATATGTCCTCAAACTCGTCCTCCAGGTCAGCGTATGTGTCCACATACCGACGCTTTCCGTCGTCATCGGTGTACTGCCCGTATACAAGTGATTGACGTAGAGCGTTTAATTCGTCAAACGGCATTAACGTTCGATTGACTACTTGCGTTTTCGCTGTTGCCATCGTTCGTCCCTCCACCGTTTACGTCCACGCTATCCGTCTCAACGCGGTTCTCATCCAACACACGTGTGTTCGGAGATACCCACATCATGTCGATATACTTCTGAGACGTTTCAACATCACTGATGGGGTCGTTCGACAATCCACTCTTCGCGAAGGACAATTCTGGTGCGAATCCAAGCTGTTTCATATTCAGCGCAGCTTGCGTCTTCACAAGCAGATTGTTCAAGCTGTTGCGGATGAATGTCACGTCAAAATCGGAGACATCGAGGTCTTCTCGAACAAGCCTACGCTTCTTGAGGACACGCAGAAACACATCATCAAACAGACGGTTGGATGCTCTGTAGAGGTCTTCCGTGTTCCGCGCATCGGTGTCTGCCATCGCCCATCCGCTACGGAGGTATACAGCGCCGACGTTATCGGAGGTACTGCCACCATCGCGGACGCTCGACGGGACTCCACACTTCTCAAGCATCTGCTCGTAAAGGTTCTCAATAGTCACCTGGGTCTGACTTTGATCAAGAGTCTCGCTCATCAGCTTTACATCTGCGCGGTTGTCAGTGGTGGATGTTAGGACAATCAATCCGCTCTCGCGAATTGTGTTTGCCGTCTCTCCCTCTGGCAACTCGCAGTTGTACATAACCATGAGATTCTGAACCGTCTGCTCTACAGCATCAAGGCGGTTCGACTCTGCCGTATTGATGGCATCCATCACAGACAGAGCGGATTCAAACGCGCTCATACGAGTTGATTTGTAAACATACTCGATGATCGGAACACGGCCGATGATATTCGGCTCTTCGCTCTCAATGTTGTAGGCAGCAGATTGAAGGTCGGGGCGATTCGTCGTCTTCACAGGAGTCGCCGCTCCCCTCAACTTAAAGACCACGTTATCTGTAAACACATCGATGTAAATGTCTTTCTCGTTCACAACGATGTTCACACCATACATCGGCTTGTTGCCTGGGCGGAGTGAATACACCACGAATGCAGAACGTGGGTCGAGAGCATACACAGACATCGGGCGAATCTCAGCTTCCGCCTCATCCATAACGGGGTCGCAGAAGATAACTCCGACACCAACAGTGTGAAACCAATCCGCTACCTCATTGTCCGCCGCCTGTTTGCCAGATGTATACAAGAACTCATTCAGCTTCTTGACTTCCGCCGCCGTAGCGTCGTCTTTCTTTCTGCTGATATAACTCACAGGGGACGTGAGGAAATACCCGTTCTTGAATGTGACCACCATGTCGGCATTGTTCACGCATATTTTATTGTTGATTTCTGGGCGAATCTCTTTCTTGCGCTCAAGAATCGGTTGCAAACCGCGCCGATACCAATAGAGATAATCCATTTCCGCTACGTTCTCAAAATGGAAACCAAGCGCACGGGTCACCTCATCAAGCACGTTCTCACGTGTGATTCTCTCAGCCGCAGTGTAGATTTTCTTTCGCCCAAACAACTCCAACGTTGGAGTGCCTTTAGCGGTAGTTTCTACAGCGTCAGACATGATTTCACCTCGTGGTCTTCATTTTCTTCCGCTCTGTAGCGCCCTTCTCAAACTGACCGCACCAGAAGCGAGAATGTTCAGCAACGCTGATAACGTCGCCATCTTCGAGTTTGATTGTAGCCTCCTTGCCGCTGTTCAAGACAAGGTTCAGCGCATCGACAGCGCCAGGAAAGTCACGAATATCAAGCATGATTTCACCTCATGGAAACATACAAATGGCACTGAATAATGGTACTGACCCACTTCCTACGAGTTCAAAGCCCGTCGTGCTACCTTTACACCAATCCAGTAGGAAAGGAGGGCACGGAAGGTTACCACCCTTCGCAGAGAGCGAGGCCATACACCCTCTGTCAAACGCACCCATATATAGGGAAAGGAGTGCGGGATTTTCACCCGCGACAATTGTTTTCAACGTCAACGCTTCCCGCGACGCATTGTCCGTGACGTGGAAACCCCAGGAGGAGTAAGGCTGGGCGAGGTATGAAAGAAGTTCCTGCAAAAAATACCCTCGGCGAGAACCCAAAATGGAAATTTGTCTGAGAGAGACAAAGAAAGGACATGGAATTTATCAGCCTTTTTCCTGTGTTCTATTGTAAAACACAGAGAAAAATAAATAAACCATAAAAGTTTCGATATTCTGTACATTTATACAGTTTATCGAACCTTTTATGGTTTATAAATTCCTAATTTAAGATTAGACTATTATTTATTGGGATAATACATGACGCAATTTTAATCACTTTTTGGTATCACTGTGAAATTTCGGACATAGGAAGATTGGTTCGCTCCGCTCCCAATAGATTTGATAGTCATAGCATCTTTCTCACTCCATCCTTGTCGGATTCTTTGGTAAACCATGTGATAATCCAACCCAAGCGCATCGCACTTTTTGTGCAACTCAGACTTCTCGACTTTCGCTATCGGTGTGTTCAGCGCACGTTCAACACTCCATCCACGCTTTTGTATTCTCTCAAATACCTGTTTGTACGGCAGACCAGCCCGTTCACAAGCTTCAGCCAATGACATCTTTTCTCCACGATATTCCACCCACCTTGTCGTCCGCCTATTCCTGGCTTGAGCATTCAGCGGAATCCAAGAGCAATTTTCTGGGCAATAGTCTCCGTTTACATCGATGCGTTCGATTGTCAAATCGTCTGCATATCCATGCGACCGCGCCCATTCCGCGAACGTAATATAATTTTGCCATTCATCACATACTTTAATGCCTCTTCCAGCATATCTTGGATGAGACTTACAACGCTTGATCATTCCTATCCAAGTGTTATGCAGACGAGTATGACTTTCACCATGCATATATGTACTCATTAGAACAACCTCTTTTTTACACGAATAATATTTCCACCTAAATGCTTTGCAAAGTTTTCGAGGTCGGCGAGAGCATCCACGGTATCATCGTGTTTGTTCTTGCCCGACATGGTATACCCGGTGATGAGGTGCATCGCAGTGCGATACTCCTTATCTACCTTTGCTCCTTCACCGCGCCCATCATATTCGCTCTCTGCCTTGAACAAACAATGTGATTTAACCCAAGAGGAGGCCACGAGGATTCGTGTCTCCTTGTTCGTCTGATTCCACTTCGTCGTCACATGGCAGTGACTCCCCTTCGCAAGCAGACCTTTCTGCACGTTGTCTGCAAAGAGTGTGCCGCCACGGTTCGATTCGAAGCGGACAGTGGACACGTCGAGTTCCGTGATGATGTTCACGATGCGCTCCTCGATGACATCTGGCTTGCCGTTGTCGCATATCCACCTTTCTATATAGTAGTCGTCGCCATACTGGTACGCAATCGGCATCGCGCAGAAGTCGTCGCCTTGCTCCTTGGTATCGCAGACGGCAAGGATGGCATCTGGCTCGCGGTCGGGCAAATAGTAGTACCGCCGAAGTTCTTCTGGCGAATAAAGCTGCCCTTCGCGCTCAATCGGCTCACCCATGTAGAGCGCCCTCCACGACGCATCGTCGTATGAGGCTTCAATGTCGCGGTACATCGCCGTCGTGAACCCGACTCCATACGGGTAGTCAAAGTTGCTGTTTCCGTTCTCGTCTATGGCTGGGAGGTTGATGAACTTCGACCGCTCATCATGCTCGTAGAGGTCTTGCAGCTTGCCGACAACATCGATGATGCTCCACCGCGTCTGTATGTGCAGTTCCTTGACACGGTTTCCTTGTTTCCTCTGACGGAGGTCAACGGTGTACTTTTGCCACAATTTCTCCATTTGGTCAGCAGACATGGCCTGTTCGATTCCTTGGCACAAGTCGTCGCAGTACAACAGGTTCGTTGCTCTTACCTTACCCGCATTCCCACTTCCAAGCGAGGTAAGCTGCACCGTCTCGAACCTCTTCCGCCGCCCAAGATCAATCCTCATGTCCTTCGCATTCGTGCCGACAACGTGGATGTTTGGAAACACATCCGCCCACCGATACTCCCCATTCGGGTCGAAGATTCGCAGACACTCATCGTATACACCACGGAGGAAGTTGTTGTTGTGGCTCGCGCACAACGTCTGCATCTCTGGATGCAACCCGCTTGTCCAACAGACGTAGAAGATTGCCAACGTCGTCTTCCCAACACCTGGCGGCATCGAGATGGCAAGAAGGTCGAGTTCGTTGTCTTCAAGCTGCTGTAGCGCAACCGCGAGTTGATACAACTGCCTCCGCCGTGGCTCGTAGAACCGCTTCTGCGGCTCGCGGTCTTTCTCTATATATCTACAGAACGAGTCGAAATCATACGGCGCTGCCATCAGAAGCAATTGCCAATACAGCCACTCCCCTTCCGCATCCCCGTTCTTTAACATCTGCGCGAGAATCTTCCGCATCTCCCGCCCATACGCGAGCGCCTTTTTTACATTTTCAAGATTTTTTTCCTTTGCCAACAGCGTACCGTCCGCGCCCAGCACTTCCGCCGCGTCCTCCTCGATGAGTCGCATACACAGCGTATGTGCGTCCCGCATCGCCTCTACGTCGCCAATCCGTATAAGCTTTTCAATCAACCGCTCGTCGCGCTCACTCATTGTGCTTCACCTCCGCCGCATTTCTCCCTCCTGCGCCTTTCTTTCGCACCAACGTGAGTTCAATGTCGTACCCCATCGTGTCGAGGATTTCTACAAGTTGTGGTGTCGGCATCGACTTGTGGAGCAACCTCGACAGACTCCCTGGGGTTATTTTGAAGGCCGCGCACACGTCGCTCCTCTGCATTCTCTGCTCCCAAAGCGCAATTCCGAACGTTTTCCCTAAATCCGTCACCAACATGACCGTTTCCTCCCCGCTTTTCGCGTTTTAACCTTTTCGGTTAACAAGATACGCTTTCCCCCGCCAAAACGCAAACATGAACCCTCAAATATTCGATAAACTGATAAATTCCCAGACCACAACCCAGCTCCACCCCAGTTAGCCTTGTCTAAGGAACACGGAACACAAGGAACACGATTTTCCTAATAAATATTTTCAGAAAATAACCAATAAAGTTATTTTTCACCAACTCTGTCCGAGATTTTTGTGTTCCTACTGTTCCCTGTTCCATTGAGGGTTCTTTAACAATATCAAGAGGGTTGTGGCTACACTATATATAGTGGTTGCCCACTTTCCACTTTGCACCCAACCCGCCACGCTACATCGCAGTGAGCATGGTGACAGTGAGGGTCTTTTTGCACTTGGGGGATATTTTTGGCACTAACCCGCTCCAGGCCGGGGGAGCGCATATCCCCGCACCCGGGTCGAGTCCGTCGGGGAAGGACATCTGTCCGCTACAGGCGCACAGCGAGGTTAACATAAAATGGTTACAATCTCGCCCGCTCACAAAAGGTTTACATATTCTTGTTTACTCCCTTGTTATTCCCCTGTTTTGCGGCTGAATATCTCGCATAATATATTATTATCCGAGATTAACGTTAATCTTATCAGCATAATGATTGACTATTGTCAACTATATACCCTGCTTTTGTAAAATTTGGCGCAAGTAATTTAATATAATGGTTAGTATGCCAATCCTTCATACATAATATCATCTATTACAATCTCTCATAGATCATCATCTATTACGATTTGTCATAGATACCATTGTACACATATAAGCTCTATAATCATACTGGATTAATGGGTTTATGGTTGTACCTCTTGCCCGCTGGGCGGATCCGGGCGCGCGTCGCCGGTTGCATTGTCTCTGGTTGCATTCTCTTTTATAAATGCATCCAGCGCAGCGCGCATGATAGCAGCAGGGGCAACGCCAGCGGCAGCGCATACGGCGCGGACTGTATCCGCGTATTCTCTGGTTACCTTGATAGTTAAACTTGTGTAATGCGCTGCATCATATTTATTTTGCGCGCGTCGTTGTGCTTCAGTACGGGGCATTTTGCATTTTCCTACCTTATTAAATATTGAATTATGCAGCAGCGGGCGCCGGTATCCGGGCACGTTGTGCAATGTGTTGCAATCGTTGTATAATTTGCTATAAAAATATACGGTATTTCATTATAGATTTGTGCATTTTGCGAATTGAAATATAATGTATGCCGTGATATTATGTGTATGCTGTTAAGCGCCCGGCAGCCAGCCGGGAAGGGCAAAACAGACAATTTAAAAAAGGGGGATCCGAAAACATGACAACGGATTTATATCACTTAATATGCGAGACAACACTTGTTCTGAATAATTGCCGCGCTGCTGTTATCTACAATCCGCGCACAAAAGAATATACCGCAATAGATAAACAAATACGCGGAGCCGGGTATGGTATCAGTCCATTTTACAACCGCACAACAACCGGTAATTTCAAAAGGGCAAAAAAAGCTTTTGAGAAATACAGTGAAATAAGCGCCGAAAAACCTTTTGTGGATCCGCTGCCGTTTAACAGCGATAAAATGATAAAAGATTATTTCAAACTAAATTAAAAGAGGGGAAAAAACAATGAACAAAGTAATAACTTGCAATTGGTACCATTATGTTGACTTTGATGGTTTTCATACTATAGAGATGGAATTCATCAACAACGTGACCGGCGTTGTATGCTGGAAAATGTACAAAGCGGAAACGCGGAAAAAAGTGCAGGCGAAAGCGAAAAGAGAGGAAACGCGCATTGTTAACAAAGCAATGCGGATTTACAAGTAATTGTTTTTCAGCCAATGCCGACGGGCAACCGTCCGCCGGTATTCACGGGAAAACAACGGATCCCGGAAACAAATCAAAATACAATTTATTAAGGGGGATAAAAAATCATGATAGCAAGAAAAGGTGAAACATTGTTCCCGTCGTCGTGGACGTTCAACGCCTGCCGGGTAATTAACCGGCTTGCGGAAATTGTCGCCGAAAACGGCGGCCGGGTAAAGCCGGGCACTGAATTTTCCATTGTTAACCGTTCTCTTTTGGAAGCGGTTAAAAATGAGAAAAGACTTGTTGACTCTTTCAAGCGTGCCCGCGAAATTTACGGTGCAGACAATGAAACGCGCAACAACGCAATCGCGGAACATGAAAACAAACTTGCGCGGTATATGCTTATTGATAACACGCCGCGCCGGGTAAACCAGTCAACATATATTTCTTTTGTTGTCGACGGTTTCCACTATTATTTCCAGTTTGACGACAATATGTTTTTCCCGTTTTACGGGCACAAAATCCCGGTTGTTAACGGGAAATACAGCCGCGATTATTACAGTTTTGAAGTCGACAAACAGCTTTTCTTGTATGATCCGTTATTCACTTGTACTTGCCCGGAAACGGTAATTGACGCGGCAGCGCGGGCACTTTATCAGGCACTTGTTAACCATAGCGCAAGCGAAAAGGCGCGCCCGGAACGGAAACGGCAGCGCGTCCGCAATGTTTACAATTCCGGTTTTCATTATGAATATGTTGAAAACCGTGAACCGGAACGGATGGAAACTATAGACTTTTAAAAAATGCCACTTGCAAATTGCATTTTGACAAGTGGCGCCCACAAGAAAAACCGATTCTACCAAAACCAAATTTTTACAAGGGGGATTTTATTATAATGTTTACAACTGAAAATTGCAAGGTTTTTGTGTCTCATGATAACAGTAAAACCGGGATTGATTCTTTTAATCTTTTGGCCGGGGACGTGCGGCAGATGTACAACGGCGCGACGCCGAAAACCGAAAACGCGCTTGAAACGTATGCAAGCCGGGGCATTATCCCGGAAGACTGCACCGGCACTTGTGGCCAAAATTGCCCGGGTTGTTATGCAAAGCGTATGACACGCTATACCATGACTTTTGTTCACGCGGCCGAAAATACGTTTTTTGTGAAGCTGGATCCAGCCGCGGCAGTGCAGGCGCTGGAAGCGGCAATATACGCGGACGGCAACGCCCCGGAGCTTTTCCGGGTGCATGATACCGGCGACTTTATGATTGACGTTGACGACAACGGGCAGCCGGGCGAAAAATCATTTATTTACTTTTCGGAAATGTGCGAAATGATGAAACGGCACCCGGAAACGCATTTTGGAGCATATACAAAATGCAACGCGCTTGTCTACCGGTACGGCGTCGACAATTTGCCGGTTAACTTTTCGCTTCAGTGCAGCCCGTGGGCGGGCGTTTCTGAACCGATCGCGGATTTGCCGCAATTCATATATGACGACGGCAGCAACCCGGAAATTTCAGCGTTGCCACATTGCCCCGCCGTAGATTGCCACGGGCACCGCACGGGGATACAGTGCAAAACGTGCGGTTATTGCTACCACGCGAAAAGGGGCGCACGCCGTGCCGTATACGCCCATTAAACCGGGGCGGGGTGCAATATGTCAATCGGAATATTATCAATCGTTGTTGCTGTCGTTCTTTTCCTGATATCGGCAGCCGGGGCGGGGCAGGCGGAAAACAAGCGCCCCGCCGAAAAGGACTATAAAACCATATACGCGGCAACGTGCCCGCGTGAATTCTGAAAAGGGGGATTTAATCATGATCACAACGGATTACAGCGCCGGTTATAGAACATATAGAGTTAATGGAAAATTTTTGTCTATTTTGGGCATAGATAATGGAAAAATGCTTTACCGTGATATGAACGGGTCCCATAAAGCGGTTATTAATTTCAGGGCGCCGAAAACGTGGGATGAATATTTAGGAAACAAACCGGCCGGGTTATATTTCACGGCACGTTTTGCGGACGGTTCAAAAAACCGCGTTTACTTGTGCGAATTGCACGAATTTAAATAAGGGGGATTATTTCATGAATACACTGAATTTTAATTGCAAAATCGCGTTTGATACTTTTGCGGACGCCGTAAAGGCTGGATATATCAAAAGCGGGGAAATTATGTTGCAAGTGGGTTATATTTCCCGCGTGAAATTTAATGAAAATACCGCGCCGGTTTACCGGGCGGGCAAGGGCAAGCGCGCCGGGCAGCTTTTCTACCTTGCCCCCAATAGCGTTTCAACGCGTTTTTGCAAGCGCGTATATCTGAAAAAGGCAGGCGCGGAAAATGAATAGAGGATCAGTTTATATCCGCCCGCTGTATGATTTTGCTGTTATCGACCGGAAGACGGGCGCCCGGGAAATAGTAAAAAATGCAATGTTTAGTTTCACGGCCGCCGACGGTATCACGGAAATATGGTTTGATAACAACACTTGCATAACATACGAACCATGCACCGTTGACGTTTTCAAAGTGTGAAAAGGGGGATTATATCATGATTAAAATAATAGCGTTTCTTGTTTCCTTTGTGCCGTTCCTGCTATGGTTGCGCGGGGCAGGGCGTCGCCGGTATACCGTCCCGGATACAGAAACGGAACCGGCGCCCATTGTAGACAATACACCGGAACCGGGGCAGGGCAGCTATTTCCGGGAATGCCTGCCGGGCAGCGGGGATTTTTATCGGGAACGGATCCGGGAATTATACACCGATTTAACCAGCGCCCGCAATGATGAAGACCGGGCGCGGGGCAGGGTAGAACACATGGAAAACGTGAACCAATACGGCGCGGTTATCAGTCAAAAAAATATAGACCGGGAACGCCGGGAATTATACGCCGCACAACACCGGCGCCGGGCAATAGAAAACGATATCATGAAAACAGAAAAAGCGCTTGAAAGAGCCGGGGCATAATAACCCCGGTTTTTTCATGCCCTGATAACACAGGCAGCAGGGCGGGGGACGGGATCCGGGGCGGGGCAAATTATGTGCGGGGCGCGTATATTGGCATGAAATGCCGGTTGTATTACGTTTTGATACTTTCCTGGTATAGAAACACATTCAGCAAAACAACGCAAAATAGGGGCATTTTGACGCGATTTTAAAACAGTGCAGGCGGCCGCCCTGCCGGGGTAGGGGATTAACCATTTTATGTGAACCGTTTTACGGTAAACCATATTCCCGGCCGTATACAGGACACTATGGTTCCCCATTTCGGCGGGGGAGGGGAGGCGCTGGACTTGAAAAGGCGAAAAAAGGCTCATTTCTTGCGAAAAATGGTCAATTTTGCCCATAATAGGGTGGTTTTCCGCCTCGCTTGGGGAGGGGAGCGGCTGGCAACCTGGCGCGGGGTAGGGTGGAAAAGCGCGTATATTGCGTATATTGTAGTAGTAGAAGTAGAAAAAAGTCGTAAAAGTCATTAAAGTCGTTAAAGTCGTAAAAGGGCAGAGGATGGAAACCTGGAAAATCGACATTATAAAGGCCGAATTTGCGTAAAATCCGCAAAAATGGCAATTAAAATGTAAAATCAGCACATTTTGTACCTCTTTT
>CAMOMF010000082.1 GCA_946619625.1 uncultured Bacteroidales bacterium | reverse complement strand
AATAGACAAAGTCTGTCAGCAGGGTTCCGTTCTGTTCACACCGCAGCAAGTAGCGCATTTCCGACGCCTCAATCTCCTCCAACGTAGAGGGCATGTCGGCATAGAACGGGGGCAACAGTCCCGGACGATGGTGCAGCCGTTTTTCCTGCAGTTCGGGAGAATACAGACTCAGATACTGGTTGGAGATAGGTCGTACGCCCACCGGTTTGACATCTCCGCGCAACAGATTGAGCAACATAGGCCATTCGTCAATGAAAGTGCGGCGAAGAAACCTGCCCAGCGTGGTAACACGTATGTCGCGCTTGAACTTACCGCCTGCTTGCAATGCATATTTCTCATAGATATAGTCCTGTATGTACTCTGAATAGGGGTGCATCGTGCGGAACTTATAGACAGGAAAGCGCACGCCATTCTTCCCCACTCTCTCCAGTTTGACAAAAATGCCATATCGTTTCTTCAGTATGGTCTCCGGTGTGTAGGAACGGCGCGCAATGACGTAACTGAGTTCGCCGAACTTATGTTCAGCCACGATGGTAAATCCGCAATAACAAAGCCGCCCCAACACTTCCGCCTTGGACAGAATACGGTCTTTGCCTTCGGTTATGTCAAAATAGAGACGTTCTGTCATGAAAATCTTCGGGAACACACGCTTGTACAAATAGTGGAACGTGTAGTAGATATACCCGAAGAAAGGGGTAAACCTATTGAGGATGTTGCGCTTGGCGGTCGATTGCGACTCGTAGCAACACACAAACAATCCGCTGTCCGGCAGTTTGTCGTTTACTACGCCGAACATGCGGTTAATCCCCCTGATCTGGTTCAGGGGCATCAGGTTGATGATGGCGTCGAAACGGTAGTTCCGCAGTTTGAGTATATTGAACAATTCGGAGGTCCGTAGTACAAACGTGTTGGAAGACGCCACATCAAGGTGTTTGTCCAAGAAGGGCAACAGCAACGGAGAAGAGGCATCTGCAACGGCATCACGAATCTGCTGTACTTGTGAAGCATCGCGGGGTGAAGGCTGTTTGAGGACCTGCTGTGGTTGTCTGTTCAGTTTGCGCGGTGGTTCGGGTTCGGCGTAAGTGGCGTAGTTGTAGGCATGTGAGATAATCAGTATCAGTATGGTCCACGCGCACATCACCAACCAAATAGTAAGCAACACCCAAATCGAATAGTTGCGGTGGGGCGGAATGACGTACATATACACCAACATCACGCCGAAAGTGAGTGCAGCAGCCGTGAGAAGCCGCCAAATGGAGATGTCTATCCGCTGGAACTTGACGCGAACGTACCGGTGCGTCATGTAAGCAGACAACAACCATACGGTGCAGAACAGAGCCGCAAATATACCGTATTTCTGGAACGGAATCTGCGTAGAAAGCGGAAACCATTCCAAAACTACAACGAAACTAAGTATGAGGGCAACCACATCCTCAATAACATAGTTCCAATACGGTTTGTAGAGCACACGCATTGGTGCTGTTAGGCTAAGAGCAATTACTTATCGCTCGGTACGTAGCGTGCATTCAGGCCGGCAACCACTTCACTGGTGATGTCGTGACCCTCCTGTGCGGTAAGGATAGTGGCACCGATGAAGATGACATCGTAACCCGCCTCCTTGTTGTACTCGGCTACATAATGGTCCAGCGAGTCGCGCAGTTGCAGGTTAAGGTCCTGCATCGCCTGCTCAAACTCCGCACCCTTCTGGGCTGCCAGTTGCTGCAGGGACTCATATTCTTTTTGCAGTTTCTCGCCATTGGACTGGATACGGTTCATCTCACTCTCAGCGCGCTCACGCGAAAGGAAAGCGTTGGCATTGACCTTTTCCTGAAAATCCTGCGCCTCTTTCTGCTGGTTCTGATACTTGACACCGAAAGCGTTCTCTTTCTTGCGGATCTCCACCTGGGCGTCCTCGTACTTGGTCTGCAGTTTGTTGCTGGCATCGATAGCGAACTGATACTGAGCGGTAACAGAGTCCAGGTTGATGTAAGCAAACGTCATGCCCGAGCCGTCGGCATTGGCAACGGTAACTGCCGGTTTGGTAGCCGGACGGAAGGCGAAAACAAGGACGAAAAGCACAATAACGGCAACGCCCAGAATAGATTCAATGATAATTGATGTTTTGTTCATATTAGAATGATTTACTGATTATTCAAACATAAGACATGCCGGAATCCTTACAGGTCCTTCACATCCATTTTCTTGCGATTATGCTGCGCTTGGCGGTCTTGCGATTGTACGCAACCTATCCCACGGTCGCGCATGGCTTTGCTGTCAGATATATGCATCGAGCGGAACCTGCCGTTCTTGACGAAGAGCACCCTCACTGACAGCAATCCAACTGCCAGCAGTAACAGTGCTACCACTACGAGCAGGGTCTGCACCTGCGTCATGGCCATATAAACCCACGTCATCAGCATGCCTCAAACTGCCGGAGGAAACGTACGTCGTTCTCTGAGAAGAGGCGCAGGTCCTTTACGCGGTACTTCAGGTTGGTTATACGTTCTCCACCCATACCGAAGGCGTAGCCGGTATATTCTTTCGAGTCGATACCGCAACTTTCCAGCACGTTGGGGTCTACCATACCGCAGCCCAGGATCTCCACCCAACCGGTCTGTTTGCAGAATCCGCAACCCTTGCCGCCGCAGATGTTGCACGAGATATCCATCTCCGCCGATGGTTCGGTGAAGGGGAAATAACTGGGGCGCAGGCGTATCTTCGTATCCGGTCCGAACATCTCCTTGGCGAAATACATCAGGGCCTGCTTGAGGTCGGCAAAACTGACGTTCTTGTCGATATACAGTCCTTCAATCTGATGGAAGAAACAGTGCGCGCGTGCCGAGATGGCTTCGTTGCGATAGACGCGTCCGGGGCAGAGCACGCGAATAGGCGGTTTCTGGCTGGTCATGACGCGCGTCTGGACGGAGGATGTATGGGTACGCAGCAGCACGTCTGTGGGTTTCTGCACGCCATCTTCTTTCTCCACGAAGAAAGTGTCCTGCATGTCGCGCGCAGGGTGTTCAGGCGCAAAGTTGAGCATGCCGAACACATGCTTGTCGTCCTCTACCTCCGGGCCCTCCGCTACGGTAAAGCCCAAGCGGCTGAAGATATCGATAATCTCCTCCTTGGTAAGCGACAACGGGTGACGTGTACCCAACGGGATAGGTTCGGGCGTGCGGGTTAGGTCGGGTTTGTCCTCCGCCGCTTTCTGCGCCTCGAACACTTCTTTCATCTCCTGCAGTTTGCTCTCCGCCATTGTACGGAGCGCGTTCAGTTGCATTCCCAGTTCTTTTTTCTCCTCTTTGGGCACTTCACGGAACTGGTTGAACAGTTCGGTAATCTCGCCTTTTTTGCTCAGATACTTGATGCGCAGGGCTTCCATCTGCTCGGTGCTCTGAGCCTGCATGTCCTGCACTTGCTGCATCAGTTCTTGAATACGGTCTTTTATCATTTTCAGTCTTTTTAGTCACTTGGTACTTGATTTCGGCATCACCTTTATTTACAATCGCCAAAATCGGGTGCAAAGGTACTTCGCGTTCGGCTGCTTCGCAAACAAAATGACTGCGTCATTGAAAGTGCTCAGCGCGTTCGGCACCCCATGCGGAACAGGCTTTGGCTTGGTTCCTTTGGGGATCCCGAATTAGCGCAGTACTCTTTGCGGGTGCAAAGTTACTGCTTT
>CAMOMF010000081.1 GCA_946619625.1 uncultured Bacteroidales bacterium | reverse complement strand
AGCATGAGTGCTGACAAATGTCTCGGGAGCAAACCAAAGGCTTTAGTCGGTGAAAGCGTTGAACCCTTGTGCTTTGAGGGCGATTTCTTCGCCGTTGCGACCCACCAGATTGCAGCCGAGTTCGGGTTTCTGGATATAACCGATGATGTTCACGTCCTCGACAGGGATGATTTTCTCGTAGTCCTTTTGGCTGATTGTGAAAAGCAGTTCGTAGTCCTCGCCCCCATTGAGTGCGCAGGTGACGATGTCCATATTGAGCTCCTCCGCCATAGCCGCAGACTGATAGTCAATCGGCAGTTTGTCGGCATATACCGAGCAACCTACACCGCTCTGCTTGCATATATGCAGCAGTTCGCTGCTGAGTCCATCGGAGATGTCCATCATGGAGGTGGGATGAATACCAGCTTTCTTGAGTGCAGCGATGATGTCCTTGCGTGCTTCAGGCTTGATTTGGCGCTCGAGGATATATTCTTTGCCTTGGAACGCCGCCTGCGCTTTCTCGGGGTCGGATTCTCCCACGGCACGTTCGCGTTCCAGCAATTGCAGTCCCATATAGGCGGCGCCGAGGTTACCGGTGCAGCAGATGAGGTCGTTGATTTGTGCGCCGTTGCGGTACACAATGTCTTCTTTTTTCGCCGTTCCGATACAAGTGATGCTGATGGTTAGTCCGGTCATGGAGGCAGTGGTGTCTCCACCAACAATATCCACGCCGTACGCCTCGCATGCCAGCCTGAGTCCACTGTACAGTTCCTCCAAGTCCTCCACGGAGAACCGCTTGGAGACACCGAGCGAGACGAGCAACTGTGTGGGGCGTCCGTTCATGGCATATATGTCGGAGAAATTGACCACCGCGGCTTTGTATCCCAGATGTTTGAGGGGAACGTATTCGAGGTTGAAATGTATGCCCTCAAGGAGGATATCGGTGGTGACGAGCGTCTGGTAGGTCTTGAAGTCAAGTACAGCAGCATCGTCCCCAATTCCATATCGGGTGGTACTGTCTTTGGGGTGAATATCCTTGGTGAGGTGACGGATAAGTCCGAACTCGCCAAGAGTGGATATGTTTGTTTTATTGGCCATTGGATGATTTACAATTGGACGATTTACAATTTATCTTGTTAACATAAGTTTTATACTGATTCCGAAGTCGTCGGAGCGGATAGGATAACTGGAGGAGATGAGCGGCGTGGTCCCTTGGTGGTCGTAGTAAAGTTGGAGATTGACCTTGGACGAAAGCACGTAGTCGGCTGCCACCTTGATGGCGAGCACTTTGTTGCCTGATGAAGCCTGGGTGACGCCCTCCTCCACTTTGCGTAGCAGCGTCTTGATATCCTTGTAACTGACGTCCACCGAGATCTTGAGGTCGTTGCTGACTTTTTTCTGTTCGCCGGACTTCAGTTTGTAGAAAATGCTGAGATCTTTGATTGTGTAGCCTGCACCGATAACCAACTCGTTGGTGTGTCCCTCGGTCAGTTGTACGGAGGTGACGTTCAGTGCGAGGTTACGCTGTTTGCGGTACTCGGCCTTGAGTGAGAGCGAGTTCTTCATTGTCATGTTGACGCCGATGAGTGGTGAGAACTGTTCGGACAGACTGACAGACGAGATGTCGTATGCGGAGGACGGCATGGGGTCATCGGTCTCTACATTACGGACGAAACCGAGGGTCTTGTCCTTGCCATCGCCTGCCCCTACCCATGTGGAGTAAGAGGTGTAACTGCCGATGGCGTACTTACACGTGTACGCGTGTGTAATAGTAAAGGACTTGAAGTGGTCGCGCATGCCGGGCAGTTTGCCCAGACCATCATAGGTGACGCTCCAGTTGGGCAGTATCTGCAGGATACTGAGGAAGGGGTTGAAGCCTATCTTGTTGATGTCGCGTCCGGTGTAGGTGGCAAGGAACGCGGGAATCAGCACATCGGCGGAGTTGCTGTTCACACTGCCTTTGGATGGGTTGTACGCCTGCCCGCCAACAGGTCGTCCGTTCAAGAACCCATCGGTGGGGTAGATGGTGTTTTCGTATCGTTCTTGCACACGTCCCGCCATGATTTCGCGGTTCCGGAGGAAACGTTCATATACATCGGAGCGGAAATTGTCGTCGGCACCTCCAATACGGTTGAAGGCAGTACCGATTGCCACCTGGGTGATGTTGAACGATCCGGTCATGGTCTCCTGCAGTCGGTCGTAGGTGTAGATAATGGACGAAGAGTTGGCCATATACCGTTTGCCGCTGACTTGAATCTTGAAGTTGGGGAACGGTTCGAGCGTCAGTTTGATGTCCATGTCCGAGGTGCGCGCAGCAGTAGCGGGCTGTACGACCGTGGTGTCGGTGGACAGCCAGCCGTTGGTCTTCGCCTTGTCCATGAAATTGTTGGGTATGAATCCGAACGAATAGTCGAAGCCCGGGGCGAATAGTCCGCCGCCCATGTTCCGCTGTCCCATGAACCCTGCGGTTGGGAAGAATCCCGGCACCACGAGTGAGTTGGTACTACGGTACGTCACCTGTACGCGCTTGATCATGGTGAGGAACTTGATGCCGAGATCACCCAGTACTTGTGCACCGGTGCGGGCATTGGGGTCCTTGGTGACGATGGTCAGCGTGAGGTTGTCGTATGATTCGGGTGTGGTGATAGTCAGTTTGTTGTTGCCGTCGGTCTGGAATTTCACCTTGACATGTTTGCCGTTGGCATCCACAGCGGACACGTTCAGTACCTCGGAACCCAGTCGGTGGGTGACACTGAGCGGTTCGCCCGCCTGCGTACTGATTTGCTGGGTGTAGGTCTTCGATTTGAACGGTCGGGTCCGGCGGTTACCGGCATACCGTTGGTTCAGGTCCTTCAGGTACTTGGACTTGTTGTACAAGGTCTCAAAATTGAGTTGTCCGTCCACCTGCCATGACTGT
>CAMOMF010000080.1 GCA_946619625.1 uncultured Bacteroidales bacterium | reverse complement strand
CGATATTATTTGTAAAAAACAAATGAGCCAATGAGCCTAACAATTTTGCATGGAAATCATCTAATAATCACGAAAATAAGTTGCCTCAGCGAAAGGCTCATAGGCTCATTTCTATATTGTTTGCTGCCGCATGGAACTTCTACTCTAAGGTGAGGGGGAAAAGTTGTGCGCGTCCCTTAGGAGGAGAGTTTTATCTTTGCAAGGTCAGTATCTATGGGCACTTGTCGCAGGCGTGGAAACCGTGTATCCGCAGAAGGTATGCCTCTCCTCGCTATAAGGTCGTCTTTACTCGCAAGCTCGTACCGAAATGCCGCAAAAGTTCGTACCGAAATGCCGCGATACACGACAACTACATTTTTATGGTCCTCACAGTTTGATAGTGGCGGGTTGGAGGTTGTCGGCGGAGAGGGTGGCGGTGCCGTGACCGGAGACGATGAAAGTGCACTGTCCGGCAAAAGCGTGCATTCGGGGGGCTACGAAAGAATCCAATGAACGTGCATCGCCATTGGCGGTACCCACAAAACGGCAACCACTGGTGCTCAAGGAGATAAGAGGAGACGCATCGTAGCAGAGGTTGCCCTCTTCATCACGTACACTGACGGTCAGGTATGCCAGTTCTTCGGCACCCTCGCCTTGGTTTGCCCATTCCACTTGCAGGTGGTGAGGAGCCTGTGCCGTGCGGATAATCTCCTCGGCAGCCACGTTGCCCTCGGCATCGTACGCAACCACCTTCAGTTCTCCCGCTTCGAAAGGCACATCCTGCCACATAAGGCGATAGCGCGGCAATAACTCGGGACGCGGTGCCGTTCCCCAATCAGGAATGCTGAATGTGCCCACCTTGGGAAGCGCGGAGACGCCGTCAATCTTCTCACCTTGCAGCAACAACGCCGCTTCTTCGCGTGTGGCGAAGCGCAGTTTGCCCTGACTTTTTCCGTTGACAAACAGTTCGGCTTGGGGGTAACTGGTGTAGCAGAACACAGGCACCAGATCACCCTCTTTCCAGTTCCAGTGGGGCAGCAAGTGCAGGGTGGGTTCGGTTTTGTTCCATTGTGAACGGTAGAGCCAGTAGCGGTCTTTGGGCAGGGAAGCGAGGTCCACAATCCCGAAATAACTGGAGTGGCTGGGCCATGCGTCTGTGTCGTATGGTGAGGGTTCGCCCAGATAGTCGAAGCCGGTCCAAACGAACTGACCGAGAGTCCATGGGTAGTCGTCTTGCAGTTCAAAATCCTGTTCGGGCAGCCCGGACCATGCGCAGTACTCGACATCGTAGCCTGAGCACTGTCCATCCTCATACATTGCATCGGGCTGAATAACAGCGGGAATCTTATAGACACCGCGGGAAGAGACGGTGGATGCCGTCTCCGAACCGAGCAACATCTTTTGGGGCAGGTGCGCATACGCCTCGAGGTAACGTCCGGTTCGGTAGTTGAAACCGGGCAGTTCCACCGCAGCAGCAAACCCGTTGTAGATAACGGTCTTGGCTTGATCCATGCCACAAGTGACGGGTCGGGTCGGGTCCAGACGGTGGAAAATGGATTGCAACATCTCTACGGTTTTGTAGCCGTCAGCAAAAGTCTGATTCCACACTTCGTTACCTGAAGACCAAAGCATTACTGCCGGAGAATTGCGGTAATGCAGCACCATATTGGTGATATCGGCTTCTGCCCATTGGTTAAACTCGACATGGTAGTCGTTGTCGGTTTTTCCATGGTCCCACACATCGAAGGGTTCTATCATCATCATAAATCCCATCTCTTCGCACAGCTCCACCAGTTCGGGTGCCGGCATGTTGTGCGAGGTACGGATGGCATCGCACCCCATGTCCTTGAGGATTGAGAGTTGGTGACGGATAGCGTCTTTGTGCACCGCAGCGCCAAGCGGACCCAAGTCATGGTGCAGGCATACGCCCTTAAACTTGCGGGTTTTGCCGTTGAGTTGGAAACCATGCTCCGGAGTGTAACTGATGTCACGAATGCCGAATCGGGTAGAGTAGCGGTCAATAATACGGTCATCACGCATCAACAGGGTCACCGCCTCGTATAGGTTAGGTGTTTCCGGAGACCACAGGTGCGGGCATTTTACCTCCATGGTGGCGGAGGGATGTTCCGCAGAAACGACAGGTTCGCCATAGTAGTAGAGGGTGGTAAGTACCAAAATATTCTCTTTGGGACCTTCCACATCCACGTCGATATGTACCAATGCTTTTTCGGCGGACACTTCGGGAGTGGTGATATGCGTGCCCCACACGGGAACATGTGTTTGGCCGGTGGTGATAAGGTGCACATTGCGGAACAATCCCGCCCCCGGATACCAACGACTGGACTGAGGTTTGTTCTCCAGACTAACGATAATTTCTGTCGTATCGCCCTGAATAAAAGGCGTGATATCCACAAAGAAAGAGTTGTAGCCATAAGGCCAGTAAGTCGCCAGCTCCTTATTTACATATACGTGTGCGTGGGACATGGCGCCGTCGAAGAGCAGTGTGTAGCATTTGTCCTTGTCAGGCGTGGCGATCCACGTCTTATACCAACCTTTCCCCATCCAAGGAAGTCCTCCAGAGCGCCCGGTTTTGACCGTGGCGGTCTTTTCACCGTTTTGCACTACTGCCACTTCCTGCAGGTCATGTTTGCGGTCAAAGGGCCCAGAAATAGCCCAATCGTGAGGGATGGTGACATCTGTCATGCTGTCGGGACAACAATCATGGATAGTGTCATCTGCCTGTACCAAGGCAAACTGCCAGTGTGTGAGCAATTGGTCGGAACGGAGCGAGGTGTCAGTATGCGGCTTGCATCCCACAAGAGCCAAGGCACATACTGCGGTAATTATAAGTTGTTTCTTCATGTGTGTATTTGTTGATTATTTACTTTTCATGACTCTCCTCAAAAAGCGAAATCAGCGGCTGCAT
>CAMOMF010000079.1 GCA_946619625.1 uncultured Bacteroidales bacterium | reverse complement strand
CGGCACGGCCGCCTTGTTGTGAGTTGGTCCAAGCAGTCTCTATCTCAGCCTCGGTGTGAATGGTCGATTGTCCGTGGCCGGAGGATGACATGATGGGCTTGACTACGCAGGGAATACCTATCTCATGAACGGCTGCAATGAACTCGTCATGGTTGTCAGCGAATTTGTAGGGCGCTGTGGGCAGGTGCAGTTCCTCTGATGCCAAGCGGCGGATTGCCTCGCGGTTCATAGTGAGGAATGCAGCATTGGCAGTGGGGATGACATGATAACCCTCTTTCTCCAGTTCGACGAGGGTAGGAGTGGCGATTGCCTCTACTTCGGGAATGATGAGCGAGGGTTGCTCCTGTTCCACTATCTCACGGAGGCGCTTGCCGTCCAACATATTGAAGACGTACGAGCGGTGCGCCACCTGCATGGCAGGCGCGTTAGCGTAACGGTCGCAAGCGATGACTTCCACTCCGTAACGTTGCAGTTCGAGGGTAACTTCTTTGCCCAGTTCGCCACTACCGAGGAGCAGTGCACGCGTGGCAATCTGTGTGAGGGGTGTTCCGATTTTCATATCTTTGGGTTTATTTGTTCATTCTACGTTGATAACAAGTAATAGTGTTGCGCATGAGCATGGCGATGGTCATGGGTCCTACGCCACCCGGGACGGGAGTAATGGCACCGGCAATAGGTGCGACACTTTCGAAATCGACATCTCCAACAAGGTGTCCATCGACTGTGCGGTTAATCCCCACGTCAATGACAGTTGCTCCGGGTTTGACCATATCAGCGGTAATCATATGCGGCCGCCCTACTGCTACCACCAATATGTCTGCAGTGCGACATACTGCGGCAAGGTCGGCAGTGCGACTATGGGCGATAGTGACCGTACAATTCTTGTCCAAGAGCAATTTGGCAACGGGTTTGCCGACTATGTTGCTGCGTCCTACTACCACGGCATGTCGTCCTTGAAGGGGTGTTTTTGTTTCCTCCAACAATGCCATTATCCCCATAGGAGTACAGGGAACGATAGTTTCATCACCGAGCCAAAGTCGTGCCACATTCAGGGGATGAAAGCCGTCCACGTCTTTTTCTGGAGATATGGCGTTAATGACCGCCTGCTCGTTAATATGTGCCGGCAAGGGCAACTGTACCAGAATGCCGTCCACAGCGTTGTTGTTGTTTCGCTCGCATATAATACGAAGCAGTTCATCTTGTGAGGTTGTCTCGGGTAGAGAGATTAGTTCGCCGTCAAAGCCGCAGTATTCAGTGGCTTTTATCTTGCTGCGAACATACGACATACTGGCAGGATTTTCCCCTACCAAGATTACGTCCAAGCATGGCTTGCGACCATACTGCGCAGTGAGGTCTGCCACCTGCTCGCGAATATCTTCTTTGATAGTCTGTGCTATTTGTTTTCCATCTATTATCATAATGCCCAATGTGCAATATCTTTTCTGTAAAAGAGGTTTGTGCAATGTATTTTCTTTATTTCGGTATATACCTTACGCTGTGCATCGGAGATGTCTTTACCATGGGCGATGCACATGAGGACTCGTCCGCCGTTTGTTAGTAACCGTCCCTCCTTAATGGCAGTGCCCATATGCAGAATCAGTCCGTCGAACGCGTCTATTCCTGTTATCTCTACGCCTTTCTCATAAGCGCCCGGGTAACCACAAGAAGCCATGACTACACCAACGGTCGCTTCTTTTCGCCAGTGGATAGTGTCAAGCGGTTCTCCGGTGGCGATGGCATGAAAGACCGTGTAGGCATCCGTCTCCATGAGGGGGAGAACTACTTCGGTTTCGGGGTCGCCGAATCGGGCGTTGAACTCAATGACTTTAATGCCGTCTTTGGTTTTCATCAGCCCGCCATAGAGGACACCTGTGAGGGGTGTGCCTTCATTGACCATGGCATCGGCTACGGCTTGCAGGATATTCTTGAGTGCCCACTGTTCCTCTTCGGGACTGATGAACGGGAGCGGTGTGTATGCGCCCATCCCGCCGGTATTCGGCCCCTTGTCGCCATCGAAGACGCGTTTGTGGTCCTGGCTAAGTGGCATGGGATAGACGCGATGGTGGTCCACAAACGCCATGAAGGAGAACTCCGGTCCCTGCAGATAGTCTTCAATGACCACCTTACCTTTGCCGAAGGCTTCACCAACCAACATGTCTTTCAGTGCATGCTCTGCTTCTGGCTCGGTTTGGGCTATTACTACGCCCTTGCCTGCTGCCAAACCGTCGTACTTGAGCACGGTCGGATAGGTACTGCGTGAACGGACATACTGCATAGCTTCTTCGTAGTCGGCAAAACTGCGGTACGCAGCAGTCGGCACGCTGTATTTCGCCATCAGTTGCTTGGCAAACTCCTTGCTGGACTCTATCTGTGTAGCGGCTTTAGAATGCCCGAACACAGGTATTTCTGCGGCTCTGAACACATCTACGATGCCGGCAGCCAGCGCGGCTTCGGGGCCTACGACACAGAGGTCTATTTGCTTTTTGCGCGCAAAGTCGAGCAGTTGATCGACAGCGGTATCTTTGATGGCTACACACTCGGCGAGTTGGGCTATGCCGGCATTGCCCGGAGCGCAGTAGATGTGCCCGACTTGCGGACTACGACTAAGAGCAAACACGATGGCGTGTTCTCGTCCGCCTGAGCCTATGACTAAAACTTTCTTCATTTCCTGTTAGTGTTTGAAGTGGCGCTTATCAGTGTTTGAAATGGCGCATGCCCGTGAAGAGCATGGGTATATGGTGACTGTTGGCGGCGTCGATACTCTCTGCGTCGCGCACGCTTCCACCGGGTTGCACGATAGCCGCAATGCCATATTCCGCAGCTGTTTCGACGCTGTCTGCAAAGGGGAAGAACCCGTCAGAGCCCATGACTAGTCCGGCTTCGTGAATGTTTTTGCCCTCGGCTTTGAGACTTTCCTCCGCCTGCTTGAGAGCAATGGCGGCTGAGCCTACGCGGTTCATCTGTCCGGCGCCCACGCCGTAAGTACGCCCATCCTTGACGACTACGATGGCATTGGACTTGACATGCTTGACGATACGCCATGCGAACTGCATATCAGTCATCTGCTCATCCGTCGGTTTGGTTTCGGTGACACACATGTCTGGCGTGAGGGTGCGTGTGGTGAGGTCTTGCTGTTGTGCCAGCATACCTCCATTGACCGAGACGTACTGCATGTGAGGTTGTGTATCTGCAGACATGTCCACTTGAAGGAGGCGAAGGTTCTTCTTGGTGGTGAGGACCTCAAGGGCTTCGGGGGTGAACTCAGGTGCCATGATTATCTCGAGGAAGATAGGGTGCATATGCTCCGCCATCTCTTTGGTGAGAACGCAGTTGGTGGCGACTATTCCACCGAAGATGGACACTTTGTCCGCCTCGTATGCTTTGGTCCATGCGTCCAGACCATCCTTGCCAATGGCGGCTCCGCATGGGTTCATGTGCTTAAGACCCACGCAGAAAGGTGTGTTGCCGAACTCACGCACGATGTTGAGTGCCGCGTTGGCGTCCTGTATATTGTTGTAGGAAAGTTCTTTCCCATGTATCTGTTTAGCTGTGGCGAGCGAATATGGTACCTTGTCAAGAGCGGCATAGAATTTCGCCTCCTGGTGCGGGTTTTCGCCATAACGAAGGGCCTGCTTGAGGTCGTATTCGAGGAACAGTTTTTCGTTCAGACCTGCCGCCTTGCGCATGTACGTAGCAATACACATATCATATTCTGCGGTGTGCGTATATGCCTTGGCACTCAACTCCAGACGCGTCTGCTTGCGGGTGTTGCCTTCACCTTGTATCTCTTTCAGCACACGCTGATAATCGTTCGGGTCGCAAACTACGGTCACATCGTTCCAGTTCTTGGCGGCAGAGCGAAGCATGGACGGACCGCCAATGTCTATCTTCTCAATCGCTTCAGCCATCGTTGTTCCCTCCTTGGCAATCGTCTCACGGAAAGGATAGAGGTTGACGCAAACCAAGTCAATCAACTCTATGCCGTTTTGCGCCAACGCTTCCATGTGCGAAGGTTCGTCTCGGCGTGCCAACAATGCGCCGTGCACCTTCGGGTGGAGTGTCTTGACGCGCCCGTCACATATCTCGGGGAAGCCCGTCACTTCACTGATACCGATGGTGTGAATGCCACTCTGCTCAAGTAGTTTCTGCGTGCCACCGGTGGCAATAATCTGCCATCCTGCGTCTTGCAATCCATGGACGAACTCGACGAGTCCGGTTTTGTCACTTACACTTACTAATGCTCTTTTCTGTGCCATTGCTCTGTTTTTTTATTTGCCTATGATTTGATTGTCTCCAGTTTGTACTCTACCTATTACTTGCGCTTTCTCGCCGTGAGAGGCAAGGATACGAATCGCTTCATTCGCCTGTGACGGGTCGAGTGCAAGCACCATGCCAATACCCATGTTGAAGATGTT
>CAMOMF010000078.1 GCA_946619625.1 uncultured Bacteroidales bacterium | reverse complement strand
TTTATGAATATTCTCATTGACATAGGTCACCCTGCGCATGTGCATTTGCTTAAAAATGTATATCGCCAACTCATCCGTCATCATCACGTATGGGTGACAGTAAGGGATATCCCTATTGCCAAGGATTTGTTGACTATTTATCAGATTCCATTCACCGTTATCGGGGTCAAAGGGGATAAACTCCTGCAAAAAGCCTTCTCGCAACTGTATTTGGATAGGGAGATGGCGCTTTTTGTTCGACAAAACAATATTCAGTTAGGTATTGGCTCTTCTGTTGCGTTGGCACATGTGGCGAAAGTTACTGCCATGCAGAGCATTATACTGGATGATGACGATGACAATGTTGAACCTTTGTTTGTCAGGTATGCTCACCCCTTTGCCGATGTGATTCTCTCACCGGATTGCATTCACCGCAAGGCAAAACAAACTATCTATTATCCGGGTTATCACGACTTGGCATATCTGCACCCCAATGTCTTTCAGCCTGACCCTTCTGTACTCTCGTTGGCGGGACTGATGCCAGATGATAAATATTTCATTCTCAGGTTCAACGCCTTCAAGGCACACCACGATGTCGGTGAACATGGGCTTACGCTGGATAATAAACGGAAATTAATTCGTCTCCTACAGCACTATGGCAAAGTTCTCATTACGTCGGAACGAGACTTGGAGGCTGAGTTCCAACCTTACCAAATCTCTGTCTCTCCGCAGCATATTCATTCCCTGATGTATTATGCCACCATGTTTATTGGTGATAGTCAATCTATGACCTCCGAAGCCGCGGTTCTTGGCACTCCTGCTCTCAAGTGCAACACCTTTGCAGGACGCCTTTCCGTGCCCAATGAACTGGAGCAGAAATATGGTCTATGCTTCTCTTTTCTCCCCACTGAATTCGATGCGTTTCTATCCATGATACAGTACCTGCTGTCTCTGCCTGATCTGAAAGGTATTTGGAGGGAAAAAGTACAAACTATGCTCAAAGACAAAATCGACGTCACAGCATACTTGTTAAACTTTATAGAGCATTTCCCGCACACTGTTCCCAAGCGTATCCTCATTGACGTTGGGCACCCTGCACATGTACATATGTTCAAACATTTTGCATTGCAGATGCAGCACCATGGACATCAAATACTCTTTACCTGCAGGGCGAAAGAATTTGAAACCGAACTTTTAACCGCCAACAAACTCAATTATATCAATTTAGGGAAGAGGGCCACCACCATTACAGGGAAAATGCTCGACCTCATTCGTTTTGATTTCAAAGAATGGCGTGTGGCTCGTAGGTTCCGCCCCGATATGTTTATCAGTCACGGCAGTATCGTTGCCAGTCATATTGCATGGCTGATGAGAAAGCCCCATATTTCTTTTGAAGATACTTTCAATATGGAGCAAGTGCGTTTATATGCGCCATTTACCACTACAATTATTACTGCGGATTATCCTAATCCCATCTCATCTTGGGAAAAGGTACATTCTTGCCCCATGTACAACGAACTGCTCTACCTTCACCCCAATTACTTTACACCGGATAGTAGGGTTCTAAGTGAACTGAACATCCCTGAAGGCGGGAATTATACTATTGTGCGTTTTGTGGGTTGGAATGCTACGCATGACCTTGACCATTCAGGTTTGAGTAGGGAGAACAAGTTGAAAGCCGTCAAGGCGTTTCAGCGGTTTGGAAAAGTATTCATATCTTCAGAGGCTCCGTTGCCCGAAGAACTCGAACCCTACCGTTTCCCCTTGCCTCCATCCAGAATGCATGATGCAGAAGCCTTTGCTTCACTTATCTTTGGCGAGTCGGCTACAATGGCATCAGAAGGGGCGGTTCTGGGTGTCCCCAGTATTTACATTGATAATATCGGGCGGTATTATACCCGGGAACAAGAAGCAAAATATCACCTCTGCTACAACTTCACCGAGTCTGAGTCGGATCAGCAGCGTGCCATAGAAAAGGGCGTGGAAATCCTTTCCGGCAAAACATCTGTTGATTACAAAGCGCAACGTGCACTTTTGTTGGCGGACAAAATCGACGTCACGGCATACTTTGTAAATTTTATTGAAAACTACATTTGATTCATCTCATTATTGAATACAATATATGATTCACCTTCTCACTATAGTTGGCGCAAGACCGCAGATAATCAAGGCGGCGGCTTTTACACGGGCAATCAATAGTTGGAATTGTTCCAGGTTGTTTCAGAATGAACAAATCACTCAAACCATTCTGCATACAGGGCAACACTTTGACAACAATATGTCCGCATCCTTCTTCGCGGAACTGGATATTCCTGCGCCGGCCATTCATCTTGGAGTAGGTGGACTCCCGGCATCGGAACAGGTCGCCCGAATGATAATGGGCATTGCGGATGAATTGTCACGCAATAAATATGATGGTGTAGTTCTTTTTGGCGATACTAATTCCACTCTGGCTGGGGCTATTGCCGCTGCGCAAGCCCATGTGCCTGTGTTTCACATCGAAGCGGGACTTCGCTCATGGAATCGCACCATGCCCGAAGAAATCAACCGTATCGTGGCAGACAGCATCTCTTCAGTCCTCTTTACGCCTACCTCTCAAGCCACGCAAAACCTCCTTGCCGAAGGTGTCCCCTCCAAGGAGAATGCCATTCTGCCTCTCCCTCACGTTAGTGACTCCTCCAAGGATGACGCCACTCCCCACAGACCCTATTCGGTTCAGGTGGGCGATGTGATGTATGACAACGCTCTTCATTTCTCCCGAATGGCGGAAAAGCGCTCCCATATTCTGGAGCAACTATGTCTCACGGACTGCCCGTTTGTCTTGGCTACCATCCATCGTCCTGTTAATGCGGATAACATGGCTCACCTCACCTCTATTATCGGCGCACTCGAAACGATTGCCAAGGAGCAAAGGGTCATCCTGCCTCTGCACCCGAGGACGAAATCTCATCTTTCGCCCCAGATGTTGGGGCAATTGACTGCTAATGACCATATCTTGCTCATCGAGCCGGTCTCTTTCTTGGATATGATTATGCTTGAAAAGCACGCAAGTCTGATTCTTACCGATTCTGGGGGAGTGCAGAAAGAAGCTTTCTTTTACGGAAAACCCTGCGTTATCCTTCGCAAAGAAACCGAGTGGACGGAGATAGTCCATGCCGGTGCCGCCATTCTTGCCGGTGCGGACAAGTTGCGGATAATTGAGGCATACACACTGTTGAAAAACAAACAAGTCCATCCCGCTAATTTGTACGGAGACGGACTCGCTTCTGAACATATTGTTAAGGAAATCAGCCGGTTCTTCTCTTCTCGATCCTGACAACCACTTGGTGCCCTTAACTGAATTACGGTTCGCGCTGTATTCTTTTCTACTCAATCTTGACTGCCACTTTGTATATCTGTGCGCAGAGGTAACCCAACAGGCTACCGATGATTGCGCCGCAGAGGATGTCAAGAGGGTAGTGTACCCCCAGGTACATCCGGCTGTAACAGTTCAGCACTACATACAACACCACTACAACCTTCATGACCCTTTCCAGACGCTGAACAGCACCAACGTCTTTGGCATGGTGCGCGACATACTCGTGCGGCAGACTATTCAGGTAATTGATAATAAACCAGAATGTGGTGGCAACAGCAAAGGTGTTTGCTGCATGTGAAGACGGAAAACCATAGTGCCCGCCCCTGTAGTCGCGCACGATATGCAAGTAGTCTGCCAGGTCTGAGTGCGTAGGGCGGGGACGGCAAATCCATTTCTTCAGTATGCCCGAAGTAATGAAATCTGACAGTCCCGCAGCGGCACCAATCAATACAACGCCTAACAGTACTACCACAAACACCTTCAAGCCCGCAGATGGTTCGGTCTTGGCTGCATGCTGTTTCCCGCTTCCCATTATTTGCGGCATCCCGGTTCCCACTATGCGTAACTTATCAAACTGAAGACTACAGGATACTTTGTACACCGCATAACCAAGCAGCAAGTATAGCGGAATCCACACCCACGACTGGCTTGAGTACCACATTACTTGGTCCCAAAAGGCAGTATGGTGGCTGTTGATTGCCAACAACAAGTCTGCATCCCATTGTAGTAGTTTTTCCATGCCTTAAGCTTTTTCCTTAGATTCGCTCAATGGCGCTGCCGCTCACCCAGCCGACATTGTCGCCTACATGTACGGAGCACCAACCGTTTACGGTTTCTTCCACCCATACTTTGGTACCCTCATGCAGAATAAACAGGTCGGTTCCGGATTTGTCCGGTGAGGATTTGGCATTCACGATTCCCTGTACCACGATGGCCTCTTCTTGGGCGCTGTCTCTGTGGTGAAGCGAGGCTGCGCACCATAAGGTGATAATCGAGCACAGCAACGTAATCCATGCTACGTGAAATCCGGTCTTTCTGACAATAATGTTCCTGCCAAAAGCAAATACAAACGTGCAGACAAGGAACAGCCAAAACAGACCTACTGACAGATAAAACCATGTGTTCTCCGAGCGCAGGTTTCTGAATGCTTTTGCCCATTGCGCCACGAAGAAATGGTGGTTGTCCTCAATGTTGTCGATGATCTTCGATTGTGCCAATGCCAGGTTGTGCTTGCAGTCAGGATATTTGGGTTTCAGCCTGAGCGCGCGTTCATATGACAGGATGGCACGGGCAATCTCTCCCATTTTGTAATAGGCGTTTCCCAGATTGTAGTACACCTCTGCTGCGGGTTGTTCCTCCACCAGTTCTTCATACATGGCGGCTGCATCGGCGTAGTTCCCCTCGGCATACAGTCCGTTTGCAGTGTCCCAATCCGCTGCAAAAGTGCTTGCAGCCATGCTGACCATGGCAATCAGTATTCCATATAGTCGTTTCATAACTTTGTGTTTTCGAGATTATCAATTAATTTGGCTGTCGCATCGTACAGCTCGGATTTGCTTCCTGCTGCCGAGGGGGCGTATCGCGCAAACTCGGCTGTGGATAGTACGTTGCTTACTTCGGAAATCAGGTCTTCAGCTATTCCTTTTTCGCGCAGAATGCCGGAGATATTCTCCTTGGTGAGGTTGGCTTGCGGAATGCTTAAACGGTCACTGAGGTAACTCCATGCTGCGCGCTCTATTTCCTCATAGAATGCGGCGTCTTGGTGGTCATTAAGCAGTTTCTTGGCTTTCTTCAGCCGTTTCTGTGCCACTTTGTTGGCCTTGCGATAGCGCACTTTCCTTGCGTCGGCATTGTCCCGAATCTGCTTGCGGAACAGCACGAACAGCAGTACAGAAAGGATGGTCGGCAACAAGTACCACAGCCACCACTGTCCGTTCAACCCTTTACCTTTGTGTTCATTCGGACGCAAGGGCTGTGTTTCGATGTAGCGGATGTCGGTGCCCAGTTTCTGAATATCCTCTTTGTTGGTATATGTGCCGGATGTAACCACTGTTTGGTCTGCATCGTTGGCACCGCGGGCAACGTGTACCTGATATTCCTCTGTGGTGTAGGTCTTGTAACGCTCCTCATTGGTGTCGTAGTAGGAGAACGTAACCGGTGGGATGGTGTAGTCGCCGGCTGCACGTGCAATGGCGAGGTATTCTATATCTTTCGAACCGCTTACACCCGATGTGGTGTTCTTGAAGTTGTTGCTTACTTTCGGGTCGTACACTTCAAATCCGTCGGGCCAATCCACGGATGGAGTCTTCAGCATC
This sequence comes from uncultured Bacteroidales bacterium, assembly GCA_946619625.1. Lineage (GTDB taxonomy): Bacteria > Bacteroidota > Bacteroidia > Bacteroidales > Paludibacteraceae > Colicola. Next base: position 2,236 of record CAMOMF010000078.1, on the reverse strand, counting down.
TTCATGTTGCCCTTGCCGGAGATGGACAGTTTGATAGTAATGGGATCGTTGGTAGTGATGCTGTTGCTTGAAATGGATGAGTGGATAGAGTAGGAACCCACGCCACCGCTGAAGCCTGCAGGTTTGCCTGCTGGTAGTGGTTGCACGTGGATTGTAACTCCGGGTGCTGTCAGCGGCTTGGTTACATTGCTGTAGGTGGCAAAGAAATCATCAAATATAGAGCGTACTTGCGTTCTGTTTTGTACGCGAACCACTGCTTCAAATGAGGCGGGTTCCACTTCGATGTCTCCGGCTTTCTGCGGGAAGAGCAGGGTGCGGTAAAGCACTGCTGTTTGGTAGTTTCTGCCGTTGTAGTGCTCCAGTTCGGTTTGTATCTCCTGCTGGTCCAATTCCTGTTTCATGAAACCTTTGAACTCGGGCAGTTTGGTGTTGTTGGTGAATTGTGCAACGTCCACACCGGCAAAGTACAATTTGTAACTCAGCAAGATACATTCTTGCTCGTGCACTTTGGTCTTGCTTACCTGCGTCTTGATGAAGATATCACCGCTTCTGTTGCTTGATGAAGCACTTTGCTGCGTGGCGTTTGCCCCTCCTGTCGTTGCCTGCTGGTCATTGGAGGACGGGGCTGGTTCTTCATCAGCGGGTAACACGGTTATCTTCAGTGCATTCGAACGGTAGGTGTCTCCTCCCACTACGATGCTTGCCGGGTCAATAGTGAACGAACCCACCTTGCGCGCCATCAGCGTGTAGGTGTAGGTAAGTGAGAAACTGGACGTGCGCTGTCCGTTTATAAACGATGTGGAACTGGACTGGGAAGAGTAGGGACCGGCGACAATATCAAAGTCCGACATCTCCGGTGCGCGCAGGTCTTTTGCGCGTTGATTGACGCTGAAAGTCAATTGAAACGGTTTGCCCATCACCACTTGCCTCGGGGCGTTGGCGGTGAATGATACATCTTCAGCATGCGTCTGCATCAGTACTGTTGGCAGCAGCCATGCTGTAAGTAGTAGTACTATTTTGAGTTTATTTCTCATTGCTTCATCTTATGGTTATCTTATGGTCATCTTATGGTTATCTTATGGTCATCTTATGGTTGTCTTCTTACCAATCTTTATCGGTCTTAACCTTGGACTGCATTTGTTGGCGCTTGGCTTTGTCTTGGGTCTCCTGTTCGTCTTGTTGCAGTGCTTGCAGGATTTGTTCGGCTTGCTCGCGATCCATCTCAGGCTGTTCTTGCGGTTGTTGCTGCTGGTCGTCCTGATTTTGCTGCTGTTGCTGTTGCTGCTGATCGTCTTCGCTTTGCTGCTGATTCTGCTGGTCCTGTTGTTGTTGCTGGTTCTGATTATCCTGATTTTGTTGCTGCTGTTGTTCTTGCAACATCTCCATCGCTTTCACCAGATTGTAACGCGTTTCGTCATCTTTAGGGTTCGCCATCAGGCTTTGTTTGTAGGAAGCGACGGCCTTGTCGAACTGCTGCTGGGCGTAGAAAGCGTTTCCCAGATTGTGATAAGCCTGCGCCAGTTTCTTTTTGTCGGAAGCGGAGTATTTGCCGTTTTTGGGTTGCAGCAACGCCCCTGCTTTTTGGTACTCTTCAGCGGCTTCGGGGTATTTCTGCTGTTTGAATAGTGCATCGCCCAGGTTGAAGTGTCCCTCAAAGGAGTTGTTGTTCTTGTCCAAACCCTTGCGGTAATTGATTTCCGCCTCGGTGAAGTTCTCCTTTTTGTAATCCTTGTTGCCCTTGCGCACATCAAAGAACTCTTTCTGTGCGTAGGAGAGAGTAGGTATTACCAAGAGAAATATGTAGAATAATATCCGTTTCATTGTTTGTCTCCAAATATATTCAGTTTGCTGATAGTCTTATTCTTGCGGCTGAAAACAAAGAAATCGATTACCAACAGCAGCAATGCTATCAGCACAAACGACTGATATTGCTCGTTGAAGTCGGTAAACACTTTGGTCTCTATTTCCGAAGTGGCAAGTTTGTTGAGTTCTTTCTGCAGGGCGCGCGAAGCGGTGTTGGAGTTGTCTGCTCGCACGTAGATACCATTACCGGCAGCGGCAATCTCCTTACACATTTCTTCGTTCAGACGGCTGACAACAACTTGTCCTGTCTTGTCTTTCTTGAACGATCCGTGCCCGTCGGGAATGGGTGAGCCTTCGGGTTTGCCGATGCCCACGACATACACGAACATGCCTTTTTCTTTGGCTGCTTGCGCGGCTTTGACGGCATCATCTT
>CAMOMF010000077.1 GCA_946619625.1 uncultured Bacteroidales bacterium | reverse complement strand
CTGCGACTTGTTCCTGTGTTGCTACGCGCAGCTACCCGGGTGTTGGCACTTCCGTATGTACGATCCGCATTTCCGCCCCTGCTGCCTACTTAAGCTGCCGATGTACGGCTTTGCGATACATTATTTCTGCGCGTGATGTCGCGGGCACTACTGATGGCTCGGCCCGAGGTGCTGACTCTGCCGGCATTGCGGCGGGAGAATGAGCCTTCCGGATGTCTAAGTGCCATGTCTTGACGGCCTGCAGAAGCTTGACGCATTGCTGAATAGCCCGATGCGTACTGATGTGTGTGGCGGTACGAACAATAGGGATGATAGTGGTGGTACACATGGATATGGCTGCAATATGCATCAAATGCCCAACAATGGTAACTATGCCACCAACCCGGCCAGTAGTCCCAATACCAGGGAGAATACCAGCATGTCCAGTAGGGACCCCAGAACCAATCATAAATAACCGGTCTGTACAGGTATGCAGGCTCAATGATATATGCTGTTCCATATATGTATTCGTCGCCAATAATTTGTACCGTCACGTTGTTTTCCGAATCTTTTTCTACATAGATTGAGGCAACGTCTTGGAAAATATCTTTTGCCAAAACAGCCTGCAGCAGGATTAGGTGCTTGTTGCCATCTGCTGATTCAACTATACGCAGATAATCAACCAATCCGTCACCGTTCAGGTCAAGGTTGGAGATGTGTGTCTCCTCGCTGTTGAGTTTCTGCTCAAATTCTTCCAGATTAGCACACTGACCGAAGAGGGTAGCAACGGCCTTCAAATCGAGTTCTTGCGAAATATCCTCGTTCGTGGCACTAACCGTAATCGTTTCGTCCGCACGTGCAGACCATCCAAACGCCATAACCATGGCGATAAGGATAAATAGAGTACGTGTCTTCATAAGCGTGTTATTTTAATTGTTCAACATAACTATAATGCTCAAATCTCGTGCCAAACTCACACCAAATGCAAATTATGGTGCATTTTCTCTTTCTTTGTACGCATGTAGCGTTCGTTGAAAGGGTTCGGAGCAATCTCAATAGGGATGTTCTCCACAATCTCTATTCCATAACTTTCCAAACCAATACGCTTCACGGGATTATTGGTCATGAGGCGCAGTTTGCGGGCACCAATTATCCGAAGAATCTCCGCGCCCACGCCGTAACTTCTCTGGTCGGGGTCGAACCCTAAATGGATATTGGCCTCCACGGTGTCCAAGCCCTCTTCTTGCAGTTTGTACGCGGCAATCTTGTTCATCAGGCCTATTCCCCGGCCTTCCTGGTTCATATACACAATGACTCCTTTCCCCGCTTCTTCCACCATTTGCATGGCTTTGTGCAATTGCTCTCCGCATTCGCAACGCTTCGACCCGAAGATGTCGCCTGTAGCGCAACTGGAGTGGACACGGCACAATATCGGCTCGTCTTTTTCCCACGTGCCTTTCACCAACGCTATATGCTCCAATCCGTTGGATAACTGACGGAAAGGGGTCAGTTGGAACTCGCCATAAATGGTGGGCAGGAACACCGTCTCGCCTTGTGTTACCATCGCCTCCTCCGGGATGGGGTGGGTTGTACTCTCCTGAGCAGAGTGAAGCACCTCGGTACTCATCCTATAGGAGATAAGGTCTTTAATGGATATCAGCTTCAGGTTGTTCTCTTTCGCCACTTGTTCCAGTTGTGGCAACCGCGCCATCGTACCATCGGGGTTCATTATCTCTATCAAGGCTGCTGCCGGATACAATCCGCTCAGACGGCACAGGTCCACACCCGCCTCGGTATGTCCCGCACGTTCCAGCACACCACGGCTCTTGGCGTAGAGTGGGTTGATATGTCCGGGACGCCCGAAGTCTTGCGGCTTGCGCTTGGGGTCAGCAAGGGCACGGATAGTGGCAGCCCTGTCATGCGCCGAAACGCCTGTGGTACACCCTTCCAGCAAGTCCACAGTCACCGTAAACGGTGTCCCAAGCATGGAGGTGTTCTGCTGCACTTGATGCACCAGTTCCAATTCGGCACAACGTTCTTCCGTCACTGGCGCACACAGCACGCCGCGACCATATTTCAGCATGAAGTTCACCTTCTCAGGTGTAATCAATTCGGCTGCTGTGATAAAATCACCTTCGTTTTCCCTGTCTTCATCATCAACGACGATCACCAGTTTTCCTGCGCGAAAGTCGTCCAATGCTTCTGCTATAGTGTTCATATATTGGTTGTAATTGTTTCTTTCTGTCTTCGAACCACTTGATCCACACTTCCGGTTTGAACAGGGCGGAGTCGGTGGCTGCTTTATATGTTAAAAATACGCCTATTGCCAACAATACAAAACTGGACAGCCACATGCCTAACCAGCATGGCCAGATGGCTTCGCGCGCCATTTTGTAGCCTGAGTTGTCGATGATATAGTAGATGATAAACATCACTACCGAAATCACCACCGGCGCACCCAACCCGCCTTTGCGGATAATGGCACCAAGCGGCGCTCCGATAAAGAAAAATATCAGGCAGGCAAATGCCAAGGTGAACTTGCGGTGCAGTTCCACTTCATGCTTGCGTACATACCGCTTGTAGTCGTCCAGCATCAGTGCGTTGTATTCCACTTGGTCCTTTTGTACTCGCGCTTTGTCATACGCCATCTGCAAGGCATTCGCCTTATCTTTGTTGCTCAGTCTGTTGAACAGCGAGTCACAGTTATAGTGCCCCATCTCCTCTTCCGTGGCATCTGCCAACACACGGCCGGGAGTACGGTCACGACCAAAATACCTTTGTTCTACCATCTGCGCACTCTGTTCTTTGCTGCGCTCATGTGCCAGAACCTGAACGGAATCAATCGAATGCATCAACTCACTTACGTTCTTCGATACATGCTGGTCGTTCAGGATTGACTCATCGTAACGATTGAACTCAGACGAAAAGTCAATCAGCATGGTCTTTTGCCTGAAATTCTCGCGGCGATACGGAATCTTGTCTTTCGACTTGGTGGCACGCTGTTGCTTAGGATCCAGGTTCTCAAATGATTCGCCCGAGTAAAGTACCAGCAGCAGGTATTTCTTGTCCTCGGTAAAAAAGATGCGCCCCGAGTCTGCCACCATGACCTTGGCATTCTGAAAACCCTCCGAGTAGTCGTAAATCATCATGTCCTTCAGCAAACCGGACTGGTGATTCTTGGACCTTACATAAATATTATACCCGGGGATTCCATCGTAGAACTCGCCTTCGGGTATCTCCATCTCGGGGGACTTCTGTCTTAGCGAGAATATCAATGCCCACAATTTGGTCTGCGACTTGGGCAACACATTGTTCGAGAAGAAAAAAGCACCTACCGACACCAATGCAATCGTGATTGCCAGCGGGCGCATAATGCGGAACAGCGATACACCGGCTGATTTCATGGCGGTCAACTCGAAATGTTCGCCCAGATTGCCGAATGTCATCAGCGAGGCAAGCAGTATTGCCAACGGCAATGCCAAAGGAATAATAGTGGCGACAGCATATACGAAGAACTCGGCAAGTACGCTGATTTCCACACCTTTCCCGACCAAATCTTTCACGTGCATCCACACAAACTGCATCAGCAGAATGAAGATACATATCAGGAACGTCATCAAGAAAAGCCCAAGAAAAGTCTTGAGCAGATACATATCCATTTTCTTGATGATTCTCATTCTTGTTTTTTAGTTCAATCAGACTTATTTCTTCACTCCTTTCAGACTTTCCGATACGAAACAGAACGGCATCAGTTCCTTGGCTGAGTCTATGACGTACGTGCCGTCTGTTCCATACAAGATGACTGTCAACGGTTCTTTTTGACGGTCCTCAAACTCCACCATCACCTGTCGGCAACCTCCGCACGGCGATACCGGCTGTTCGGTGAAATGGCCATCGGTATATGCCGCAATGGCGAGCACCTTCATCGCTTTGCCCGGGTGGTTGGCACTGGCGGCGAACATGGCGGTACGTTCCGCGCACAAACCGCTGGGGTAGGCTGCATTCTCCTGATTGCAACCTCGTACCACCGTTCCGTCTGACAACTGCAGCGCTGCACCAACGGCAAAGCGGGAATAAGGGCAGTAGGACGCTTCCGTCATCTGCTTGGCGATATCTACCAACTTACGATACTCTGGCGGCAACTCTTCGTAACTATACGCATGGATGTTCGTGTGTAACTGGAAAGTGTTCATGGTGTTATTGTTATTATTGTTGTCAATTTACTTCAGGTAGTAATCCACGGTCGTTACTACACGTACGTGCTTAATCCAAGGCTGATAATCATCGCTTTCAACGGAGAACACTCCTTGACTGGCATGACGGATACTGCCCAAAGAGCAGTCTGCGTCATCGGCAAACTTCTGCGCTACGGCACGGGCGTTCTTGGTAGCCTCTTCTATCATCTCGGGCTTCAACTCGTTCAGTCCGTTGAACTGATAGTCAATTGACCAATCGTTGCTGTTCAGAATAATGCCTCGTTGCAGCAGTTCGCTTTCCAAACCATTGGTCTTCGACACCAACTCCACGTTCTGGGTGGCAACTACCACTGTTGAGGACAGTTTGTACTTGTACTCCGGACGGTTGCCGTAATAGTTGTCCCACTGATTCGATACCGAAGCGCTGCCCATTCGCAGGTCTGACGCGTCAAATCCTTTCCCCTTCAGGAAATTGCTCACCTCCTCACGGGTTTGGTTCATTTTCTTGTACAACTCTCCCAAATCGTTCCCCTCTACCGAGAAGGCAAGCGGCCACACTACAAAGTCGGCCTGAACGTCACGAGTAGAGAGACCCTTCACACCCACTGCGCGGTCCTTGTTAGCAAACTGAACGGCACCGCGATAAACAAACCAGCCCGACAGGGCAATGCCAAATGCTAAAATTACACTGGCTGAAATTATTCTTTTCATATCCTAATTTTTTTAGTTGCTACTTATGCATGTTATCAATTTGGGCGCAAAGTTACAAAAAAAATATGACATATGCAAGTCTTTTGCTACTTTTTTTACTTTTTTAGCCCCTAACTCTTGCATATTTCGAAAAAATGTTGTAACTTTGCAGTCCCAATTTAACATTTGGGTACGTAACACAATATCATAACACAATAATTTAATCACTTATGGCTTACAAGATTTCTGAAGACTGCATTGCATGCGGTACTTGCATTGATGAATGCCCTATGGGCGCAATTTCTGAAGGTGAACACTACAGCATCGACCCCGATGTTTGCACCGAGTGCGGAACCTGCGCGAGCGTTTGTCCCAGCGGAGCAATCTCACTCTAATTTTATTTAACTGATTATGAGTTTCATAACTCATAACTCATAATTCATAACTTGAAAAAGAACTTATACTTTTTTATAGCATTGATGGCCCTGCTGGCGGGTCTGTTTGTTACAGACCTGTTGGTAGGTGCTATGCGTATTCCTCTTTCAGCTTTATGGGGAGATGGGGTGGAGCATCAAATCATGCTCTCACTCCGTTTACCTAAAGCGGTGACTGCCGTCCTGGCGGGCGCATCGTTGGCATTGTCCGGACTGATGATGCAGACGCTGTTCCGCAACCCTTTGGCAGGACCCTATGTGTTGGGGGTCAGTAGCGGTGCCACCCTCGGAGTCGCTACACTGCTCCTCTTCGGCACGCTGTTGGGGTTTACCGCCACCTCTGTCGGCACCGTCACATGCGCCATCCTCGGTTCGGTACTGGTGCTCCTGTTGGTGATGATGTTCTCGTACCGTGTGCGCTCCAATGTAACCTTGCTTATTGTTGGTATGATGATAGGCTCTGTTGCCGGCGCCTTGGTGAACGTAATGCAGAATTTTGCCAATCCCGATTCGCTGAAACTGTTCATCGTTTGGACCTTGGGCTCCCTTTCTTCCGTTGGATGGGACGAGATGCGATGGTTGGTACCTATCGTGCTGGTGGGACTGGCTTGTGTCGTCTTGCTTATCAAACCCCTCAACGGATTGGTGTTGGGCGAGCAGTATGCCGAAGGGTTGGGAATCAATATCCGCCGTATCCGTTTTCTGATGGTGATTGCCACAGGCTTGCTTGCAGGCGGGATTACGGCTTTCTGCGGACCCATCGCTTTTGTTGGCGTGGCGGTGCCGCATATTGCACGCGGTCTGTTCCGAACCGGCAATCATCATATCACTGTCCCCGCAACGGCTTTGATCGGTGCCGACCTGCTGCTCATCTGTGATGCCATCTCCTGCGCATTTACTTACCCGCTGCCTATCTCTACCGTCTCCGCACTCTTCGGCGCTCCCATCGTCATCTACGTCATCCTGAAGAAATGATGCTACGCGTTTCAACAATATACGAACACACAGTCATCGTACCCATGGCATGTGAAGAAACATAGCATCGCAAAACACGGCGTATAGGTCATTAAAAGAGTACCCCGTGAGCAAAAATGGGGGTATGGTGAGCCGGATTAGAAGAGTTGTGTATTTGAAGGCAACGTGGTGAAAATCACTGGATAACGACAAGGTGAAGATCGGTGGGGATGGGGGAGGCAAGGGACCGTTTTTTGCTCACCCTTCGGAGATCCTTCGAAGAAGGTATAGAGATGGTACGAGTTATGAGTTATGAGAGAATATAAGAGTGGTGGGAGAACAACTGCATTGGGAAGGGGCAAAAGAGACCTCCGCCGGGTGAAGGTTCGCACCAAGCGGAGGGAGATAAAATTTTTAACACACACGTTAAAATGTATGCAAAAGGCGTGCCAAAGTGTGCATTAATGGGAAGAAAGTGCGCAATTATGGAGCAAAAGTACGCAATTATGGAGCAAAAGTACGCAATTATGGAGCAAAAGGGCGCAATTATGG
>CAMOMF010000076.1 GCA_946619625.1 uncultured Bacteroidales bacterium | reverse complement strand
TCCTTGACATCAACCCGCTGAAGCGCGGACACGTACTGGTAATCCCCAAACTGCCTGAACCCGAGGCGGACTATATCTTCGACCTGGACGACCAGACACTTGCCGGACTGATGGTGTTTGCCAAGATGGTTGCCAAGGGCATCAGCAAGGCTATCCCTTGCCAACGTGTAGGCGTTGCCGTGCTGGGCATGGAGGTGAACCACGTACATGTACACCTCATCCCGCTGGATAAGGAGACCGACATGTTGTTCACCAATCCCAAGCTGAAACTCACAACGGACGAGATGGCGGAAATAGCCAACTCGATTGCCGTAGCAATAGATGGAGGAGAGGATTAACCTCTCCTTCTTTATTTTTTCCTTTTCCAGGTCTGCGAGCGCCCGAAGATACCCGCTTTGTCCAAGGAGCCTCTCAACACCAAATCGCCGTTCTTCAGATAGATTTTGCCATAGTAGAACTTGCCGTTGTCAGGGTCCAGTACGCGTCCACCCACCAACTTGCCGTCTTTCTCCTCAAACCCGCGGATGATAACCAGTCCCTCCAATTGTTTGCCTGCATCTTCGCCGGTGCATGCCACACAGGTCAGCCCCGGCTCGCCCACCAGCATCTTGGCAATCTTGCCGTAGTACTTGCCATCTGCGCCCTTGTAAATCCGCACGATGGAGAAGGTCTCTCCTGTCTTGTCGTCCACGGTGCACCAATCACCCACAATCTGCGCCACTTGTGCCTGCACCGCCACTGCTGACATAATCATCATGCCCACCAGCAGGGCACGTAATCCTGTTCTTTTCATTATTGTTGGTATTTATTTAGTTCTTTGTTCTTTCCTACCCTTTGCTTCTTTATTCGCAAGGCTCGTACGATCACTACGTATGCGCGTGCTTTGTTCCTCGCAACCGACTGCAAAGGTACTGCTTTTTTCTGATATGTGCAAATCTTTCGTGAAAAAGTGCCAAAAATTGCGCGATAATTTACAAATATTCTAATTATTAATTTACAAATTGAATAAAATATTTGGTCAATTCAGAAAAAAGCAGTATCTTTGCGGACGAAATGCGTAAGGTGCTGGTCATATTATTTCTGTTGTGCGCTGCGGCTTTGGGTTATGCTGAGCAGCGTAGTGGTGATGCCGAGCAGCGTAGTGGTTATAGTGTCTGCTTGGTGGAAGTGAGTGGACATCCTGCCTACTTGCTGATGCCGGATGGCGCATGCTCTGCCGTTTCGGCTCAATCGAGCGTGCAACGCTATCCGTCGGTGTTGGTGCTGCACGACCACGGCGCACATTTCACTATCGGCAAGGAGAAAATGGTGGACCCCATCCGGCGCGCCGATTGGGACAGTGCCGCCAATGCGCTGGTAGCCGCTGATGCCAAGGCGTGGGTGCACCGGTTCTACCATGACATGTTTGTGGGTGACTCGTTGGCGCGGGCAGGGTTCGTGGTGCTGGTGACAGATGCACTCTATTGGGGCGAGCGCAGGCAGCCGGATGACCAGAAAACGTTTTACGAACGACACCTCAGTGAGACCGGCGAGGCGTGGTTCAATACTATTCTGCGTGAGGATAAAGAGGCGGTGACCTATCTTTGTTCGCTCCCATGTGTGGACACTGCCCGCATCTACAGTTTCGGTTTCTCCATGGGGGCGTACCGCAGTTGGCAACTGGCAGCTGAGGACAGCCGTATAGCGGGTTGCGCGGCTGCCAACTGGATGACAACGGTGGCGTACACCGGTGGGTTTATCACGGGTAAATCCTCGTGGTCGATGTATCGTCCCGCGCTGGCAGACAGTGTATCCCAACCTTATGATTATCCGGTTATCGCCGCACACATTTGTCCGCGCCCGTTCTTACTCATGTACGGCACTCGCGACCATGTCATCCGTCAGGAAGGAACGGAGCAGGCTGTTGATGCCATCCGCCGCCTGTGGTCTGACGGCAACACGTTTACGCCCATGGCTCTGGACTGCGACCACGAGTTTACACCCGAACATTACAGCATCTTGCTCCGTTGGCTTCGGGAGCAATCGGGGAGGTAGTGCGTCCTCCTGTCTTACTGCTCAAGTGACGAAAATGGTCATAAATATACTACTTTTTGGCACATGGAACACCTCCGCAACGGAATGATAGTGGGAGAGTTGTGCCATCGGACACTTGTCGCAGGCGGGGAAACATGCGTACCCGTAGAAGGTACGGCTCTAAAGGGGTGTAGGACATGGCTAAAGAAAAGCGCACCGACACGGAGATGTGTGGGTGCGCTTTTGGTTTGTTATTTCTTGTTTATGGGTTTGTTTTTTCTTGCTTAGAGGTTTCTTATTTCTTCTTCATTTCTTCGAGGGCACGGATGACCACCTCGTCGTCGCGCTCGAAGATGGCGTAGAAAGCGTTGTCGTCCATGACATCACGGATGATGTATGCGCAAATGAGACGGTTTAGGAGCGGTGTTGAGCGGCGAACCTGCTCCTCGTAACTGAGTTTGGAGAACATCTGCAGCGTGGTGTCGTTGCTGTTGACGCCCTTGGCAGAGGCAAAACGCAGGAACTCGTCCAAGATATTATGGCGCAGCAGGTGGCGTTCCAACGCCTGCCAGTCGGTGAACTTCTTCAGTTCCTTGCGGTGCTTGTCGGTGTATTGGAAAGCAAACTGGTAGGTGTATGCCAAATTGACGCATTTGTTGTAGAACGGCGTATAGAGGGTGGTGTCGCGTCCGACGAAGATGTCGGGCATGATACCGCCTCCGCCGTGTACCACACGACCTTTCTTGGTGAAATAGACGGTGGTATCTTTCTCATGGATACTATCTTTCGAGAAGAACTCGCCGTTCTCGTATCTCTCCACCAGGTCTTTCATGTAGTCGGCTTGTTTGCCCATCTCGTAAGGTTTCTGTATGCATCTGCCGGAGGGTGTGTAGTATCGTGCTATGGTCAGTCGGACGGCACTGCCGTCAGCAAAAGCCAGTTGGTTCTGCACGAGTCCTTTGCCGAAGGAGCGTCTGCCGATGATGGTGGCTCGGTCGTTGTCTTGCATGGCGCCTGCGAAGATCTCGCTGGCGGAGGCCGAGAACTCATCGATAAGAACGACGAGCGGCACCTCTTTGAAGCGCCCTAAGCCGTTGGACCGCGCCTCATAACGCGGATAAGCACGACCTTCGGAATAGACGATCATGTCGCCGCGCTCCAAGAACTCGTTGGCCATCTTGATAGCCTGTTCCATGTAGCCGCCCGAGTTCTCGCGAAGGTCGATGATATAGCGGTCGGCACCTTGCTGCCGCAGTGAGGCAAGGGCTTGGATGAACTCATCGTAGGTGTTCTCAGAGAACTTGCTGACACGGACGAAGCCGATGTTACTATCGATGATGAACTGTGCATCGACAGCATGCACGGGTATGTCGCCGCGTACCACGGTGAAGCGCAGCAGCTCTTTCTCGCCCTGGCGGCGTACGCCGAGCACCACCTCTGTCCCTTTCTTGCCGCGCAGAGTGCGCATCACACGCTCGTTGTTGAGCGTCTTGCCGGTGAAGGCCGAGTCGTTCACTTCAACCAGCTTGTCGCCGGCTAAGATACCCACACCCTCGCTCGGACCACCACTGATGACCGCCACTATGTTGACCGTGTCGTTCTGGATAGAGAACTGCACACCTATGCCCGAGAAAGAGGCATCTAACTCTGAGTTGACTATCTCTAAGTCTTTCTCAGGGATATAAGCAGAGTGGGGGTCGAGCTGCTGAACGATCTCTGACATGACTTCGTCGGAGAGCGAATCGACATCGATAGAATCGACATAGAGCTGATCTATGTAGTTGATGAGCTGGTCCATCTTGCTCGTGGGGAAACGCAGACGGTTCCAGTTGATGACCTGTGCCTTGGCAGTGTTGGAATAGATGTCGCCTGCCACAAAGCCGACGATGAGTCCAAGGACAACGATAGCAGGGAAAAGATATTTCTTCATAATCAATCTGTTTGTCTAACAATGTAATGCTCTAACCTCTGACAGTGAAACGGTCTAACAGCGTAGCGTTCTAACCTCTGACAGCGCAGCGTTCTAATCCAACTTCTCCACCTCTACTCCTGCGCGGCGCAGCAGCTCTACTCCGTCCATTATCCTATACTCTTCTCCATAGACCACTCGTCTGATGCCGGCTTGTATGATGAGTTTAGAGCACTCCATACAAGGCGATGCTGTGACATACAGCGTGGCACCGTCGGAGGAGTTGTTGGAGCGTGCCACTTTTGAGATGGCGTTGGCTTCGGCATGCAGGACATAAGGCTTAGAGGTGTTGTTCTCGTCCTCGCACTTGTTCTCGAACCCCGAGGGGGTGCCGTTGTAGCCGTCGGAGATGATCATCTTATCCTTGACCAGGAGGGCACCTACCTGGCGCCTTTTGCAATATGAGTTCCTAGCCCATATCGCAGCC